>JBPCXM010000059.1:0-3255 GCA_051008535.1 Pseudomonadales bacterium
CGCCCGGTTATCCTCCGGGAGTTGAGTGAAATCTCCGCTTAAGCCACATTGCGCGACTTTAACTTTCTTCCACCATGGAACGCGCGCCGTCCATTGCCAACCGCAAGCCACGCTTGGATGGAAACTCACTATCTGCGCCAGCGCGCTGCTACCGGTTCGCGGTGTACCGACGATGATAAAGTTGCGCATTTTCTAAGCGGTTAGTGCACGATTTCGGGGTTGAGCACCAAAAGTAGGCGCTCTTAGGCGACACGGCTGCTATGAATGGCATCACACACTCGCCTGCCACATTTTCGGTGATACGCCAAACCAACGCTTGAACGCGCGCGAGAATGCGCTTAGCTCAGAGTACGCGAGGATGTCGGCTAGATATGTCATAGAGACCTTCGAGTCACGTAGATAACTGCGCGCAATTTCAGAACGCACCTCATCCAACAGGTTCTGAAAAGTGGCACCCTCCGATTTCATGCGGTTTTGCAGGGTGCGCTTGCTCATATTCAGGCAACCGGCGATCACGTCAATGCTACAGTTGCCGGTAGGCAACATGACACGAATCGTGTGTTCAACTTGCGACACGATGTCATTCG
The DNA here is from genome assembly GCA_051008535.1 of Pseudomonadales bacterium. Lineage (GTDB taxonomy): Bacteria > Pseudomonadota > Gammaproteobacteria > Pseudomonadales > JAUIET01 > JBBKXJ01. Next base: position 588 of record JBPCXM010000059.1, read on the forward strand.
GGTGGCGTTCCTCCAGCTCGTGAAGATGTCGAGTCAGCACCTTATGCAGTTCTTCGTCGTGCTGCCTGATCGGCTGTGCCATAATTTTCGCATCGTATACCAGGCCGTTAAATTCCGCGTTGAACAATAGTGGCGCCTTGAATACCTTCTTGTAGGGTTTCACGTCCTCTGGTTTGTCGTGCATAAAGTGGATGCTTTTAGGCAACACCTCTTGACCACACAAGAAACGATAAATGTTTGCGCCATGTCCCAGGCTTAGATCAACCACTTGGCTTAGATTGTCGATGCCTGCAAGCTCTACCGAAAAAGTACCGATCGCAGAAGAGCCTGCAACTTCTACCTCAATCGACGCTGCCTGCGTGTGCAAGTAGAAGTATCTTACAAAGGTCTGTAGTGCAGTCGCCACATCGGGTGACTGCTGCATGGCAATGCCCAACATCCCCAACGTCGCGACGTTCTGCTGAGGAGACAATGACAAACCAAAGTGTTCACAACCAGTTTCGACAGCCGCTGCATTCAGCAGCTGCACGAACTTGCGATAGGATATCAGCCGGTCGGGATCGTCAATGTCATTAACGCTAAAGCCAAACCGTGTCAACAATCGGGCAGGGTTTCCGCCTAATTCCGCAATGAGTTCGGGCACGCCTTTCAATACGGCGCCGCGAATCAAGTCCGCCATGAGCACACCTATTCATGTGTGACGAGTGGCGTTACTTTCCTTTTAGTTGCGTGAATTGTCAAGACTTACAGCCGTGTGTTACTCCAGCTGTTGTTTCAACCGCTGTAACGCTTTGCCAAAAATAAGCTGTAAGACTAGAGCCGTCAGCTTTCCCGCGCCGGGTATTTTCGACTTAAATCGGATAGCCCAGCGTACTTTGGTACCGTCGCTTTTCGGGCTTAACAACACATCACCCCTGTGTTCTTTAATCGGAGCGCCCCCTGTTAAACGGTAGGTATAGCGTTTAACAGGCTGCCAATCGGTGACCTCTTCGGTAAATTTCAATCCCAAACCTTTCAGTTCACGCACGGCGCCCTTGCCATTAGAATCGCCCTCACCTTCACGCAATAAGCGACTCGAGAATACACTCCAGTCACCTAGGCTTGCATGGTCGGTGATGGCTTCCCATACTTTTTCAGGGCTAGCGTCAATCCATATTTCGTTTTCGACGTAGGGCATACCCGGGTTGAATCCGCTTAGCGACCATAACTTTGGCCGCGCATTCAGCAACTCTACGCTGAAACCATCGGCGTCATTAACGTACATTACCTTGAATACTCCGATGTCCAGCGGCTTACCGTTCGCCCACATACCGTGTTGCACCGCGCATTCGAAGCGGGAATTAAATGTTTCCGTATCGGGTAAGCCAATCGCTAGATTCATAAAACCTTGGTCACATATTCGGTAACCAGCCGGCCAGGCACGACATTTGGTCTCCTCGTATTGCACTAATTCAATGAGAAAATTGCCGCTGCTCACTAACAGGCGTTGTGCCCTCACCCCCTCGACATTCCACAATGCGGCATCAGCGTGTGTATGTAGAGAGGTATCTTCCAGCGGCTGCATTCCCAAGGTATCGACCCACGTGTAGCGCGCCCGTTGCAGATCGGGAACGGAGACTGTCATGCAGCGCACGGTTGCCGGCACTTCCGGGCGAAAGGTCCGGCTCGCCATTTCCGGCAATGGGTCGCTCTCGTGAATCTCAACGAGATTACCTTCGGGATCTTTAACACACACTCTGCGATCACCGGCATCGCCGACGGGCGATGCCAGCGGAGTGGAACCCAAAGTGTTTAAGCTCTCAAGCGTGCGGTCGAAATCCTGCACGACGATACCGAGCATGTTGTAGCCAATATCGGTGGGGCGCCAATCTATCGGACGTGGCTTTGACACCGGTTTCCAGAATTGGAAAAACTCGAGTTGAAAATAATGTTGACTATCCACCAACCAAAGACAGCGCTCCCACACGTTGGGCAGACCCTGCACACGACTGGTAGAAGGACCACCGAACACAGTGCCGCTGGCATCCACCAGCCCGAACGCGCGCTGATACCACGACTTCATCGCCTTGGCGTCCAGTGTCGAGAACGCTACCTGGCAAATATTCTGCGTCGCGGTCATAGGTACAGATCTCCAAAGCGAGCTCGGCTAACGTTTTCGGCTATAGCTGACCCTCGGAGTCAAGCCATTGCTTGACTCGCTGCATGCCTTCGTCAAGGTTAACCTTGGGATCATAGCCAAGCAAGCGCCGCGCTTTCTCTATGGAATAGCCTCCCTTGCGCGCGAGCATGCCTACGGTATTCTTTCCCAGTTCGCTTGGCTTGCCCAACAGGCGTTCGAAACGCCCCACCACTTCGGCAATAAAAACGGCGGTGCCCGTGCCCACGGAACGAGGTGTATCATTTTTGCCCAAAAATCGATACAAATGGCCGAAGTAATCTTCGCATGTGATCTGTGCGCCCCCGTCCATGGTGAAGATCTGACCACTGGCTTCCGCTTTGCTGGCGGCGAGGACAATACCCTCGACAATATCGTCAATATAAACAGGGGTGAATACACCCTTGCCATTGGCGGGCAGTAACATCTTGCCCGCCTTTATCATCTCCATACTCTGAATGACCCATGGGCGGCATTTGGGGCCGTAGACATCACCTGGGCGGACAATCGACG
>JBPCXM010000060.1:0-9884 GCA_051008535.1 Pseudomonadales bacterium
GCATGCTCAACACCCCGGTGTTCTTTTAACTGCTCGTACAAACAGCAGACTAACGCGGAACTCTGCTGTTCGGCGCAACAGCGCTCGAGGTGATTGACGATGCCTTGCGGCTCGCCTATCGCCGCGAACGCGTGGGTTAGCTGTGGCACAGAATCTGGCACGCGCTCCATATCCTGTTGGGCAATGCGTTTCAACGCCTTCAGCGCAAACTTGGGGTGACCGGTGGTCAGTTCGAGCTCGCCGCTTAGCAAGGATGCACGAACGCAATTTTTGTCTAGTTGCAGCGCCTCTTTCAATGCCCTGCGCGCGCTGCGGCAGTCCTTAGTTTGCAAGAAGCCCTCAGCGAGTTCACAACAGAAATGTGCGCCGGCAGCTAGCGTTGCCGCACACCCCTTGCCGTTTTTCGCGAGTGCGAACTCTTTTACTGCAGCAAGCGCCTCCTGCCATTCCTGCTCTTGTTGGTAAATCGTGATGAGAGAACTGAGCACTTGGCCCCGCCCAGCCGGTGATTCACGATTAAGATCAAGCAGCAGGCGCTCCGCACGATCGAGCCAGCCAAACTTCATATAATCTTGCGCCAGTTCGTACTGTACCTGCTGGCGTTGTTCTTTCGATAGTGACGAGCGCGACATCAGGTTTTGGTGAATACGAATAGCGCGGCCAGACTCCCCACGACGACGCAACAGACCGCCGAGCGCCAAGTGCATTTCAATGGTCTCGCTGTTCACTTCAAGCGCACTTAAAAAGGCATCGATGGCGCCGTCGGCCTCGTCATTAAGTAGGTAATTCAAGCCTTTATAGTAGCGCTGACTGCTGACGCGCTGCGATTGAGGTTTGCTGGTGCTGCGCCGGTAATAACCGAGCAGCCAGCCGATAACGATTGCCGTCAAAATGAGGAGAAATAACCAGCCGTCAAACACCGGGGCCATCTCCTTAACTCGCCTTCGGCGGGCGCAAAGTATCCAACTCTTTTTCTGACTGGGCCAGCTTACGTTTCACACTATATTCGGATTTTTTTACGCGTAAAAACAGTCCCGCACTGCACACCAATCCAAACAAGCTGCCAAACAGGAATGCCGCCAGAATCCAAACACCGAGCGAGCGTGGCGCCAGTTGCAGGGAAAACAGTTTCATCGCAACCTGTTCGGTGTTGTCCAACGCGAAGGCTACCCCAACACCCAGTACTATAATGACAACCAACAAAGATAATAAGCCACGCATTTAACAGCTTCCCCGCGCCGCCGAAGCGGCATTTTGTATTCTCTATAAACGACAAAACGGCGGGGACAAAGGCCGCACCGTTTCGCATAACATCAGATATCGAACACGCTAGTTCTTAAACATGCTCTGGTTGACCCGCTCGCGCATTTCCTTGCCTGGCTTGAAGTGCGGTACGCTCTTGCCCGACAATTCCACTTTCTCGCCAGTTTTCGGGTTACGCCCAACACGCGGTTCGCGATAATGCAGCGAGAAACTGCCAAAGCCACGAATTTCAATGCGTTCACCGGCCGCGAGTGTTTGGCACATTTGCTCAATAATGGTTTTCACCGCCAGCTCTACGTCTTTCGGTGACAACTGCGTTTGCTGTGCCGCAATTCGCTCTATGAGTTCAGACTTGGTCATCGAGTGTTCTGAGCCAAATTCTGAAAAATCAGATTTGCGATAATTCACTGTCTTTTTTTACGTCCAGAGAGTTAGATGATTAAGGCACCGCACACCGTCCACCTGCGTCGCTGCCACTACTATTTCTTATCCATTTTAGCCTTGATCAAATCACCCAGCGTTGTCGGCGTCTTCGCATCAGCTTCTTGCTGCTCCTTATGCTGCTTGACCGCTTCTTTTTCATCAGCGAAATCTTTCGCCTTGATGGACAAGTTTATCGAGCGGTTCTTGCGGTCGACATTGATGATTTTGACTTCAACCTCGTCACCCACGTTGAGTGCATTGCGCGCGTCCTCGACCTTGTCGCGACTAATTTCAGACGCTTTTAAAACACCTTCGACATCTTCGGCCAAGGTGATGGTCGCAGCCTTGGCGTCGACCTCTTTCACCACGCCGTTAACAACAGAGTTTTTGTCATTTTCAGCGACATAGTTTGAGAACGGATCATTTTCCAACTGCTTGATGCCAAGTGAAATGCGCTCGCGCTCGGGATCAATCGATAGAATAACCGTCTCAATCTCATCTCCCTTGGAGTATTTGCGCACCGCTTCCTCGCCGCTCTCATGCCAGGAAATATCCGATAAGTGCACCAATCCGTCGATATTGCCTTCCAAGCCAAGGAAGATACCAAAATCAGTAATCGATTTAATGCTGCCTTTAATCTTGTCGCCTTTGCTGAACTGCGAGCCGAAGGCATCCCAAGGATTTTGCTGGCATTGTTTGATACCTAGAGAAATGCGGCGCCGTTCCTCGTCGATGTCGAGAATCATAACCTCCAGTTCTTGGCCCACCTGAACAATTTTCGATGGATGCACATTTTTGTTGGTCCAGTCCATTTCCGATACGTGTACCAAGCCCTCAACACCCTCTTCCAGCTCGGCAAAACAACCGTAGTCGGTCAAGTTGGTAATACGGGCCTGGACGCGAGTATTTTCCGGGTAGCGCGCCTTGATGGCGACCCATGGGTCTTCGCCAAGCTGTTTCATACCCAATGAAACGCGGTTGCGCTCACGGTCGAATTTAAGAATTTTAACGTCGATTTCATCACCAACATTAACCACTTCGGAGGGATGTTTGATCCGCTTCCACGCCATGTCGGTGATATGCAACAGGCCGTCTACCCCGCCGAGGTCGACGAAAGCACCGTAATCGGTCAGGTTTTTAACGATGCCTTTAATCGAAGCGCCTTCTTGCAGATTCGCCAATAAAGTCTCGCGTTCCGCGCTATTGGCTTCTTCCATCACAGCGCGACGGGAAATAACAACATTATTACGTTTCTGATCGAGTTTAATAACACGAAACTCGAGTTCTTTGCCTTCCAAGTGTGCGGTGTCGCGCACGGGACGCACGTCAACCAGCGAACCAGGTAGAAAGGCGCGCACTCCACCCACGTCGACTGTAAAGCCACCTTTGACCTTGCCGTTAATCACGCCAGTTACTACGTGTTCGCTTTCTTGGGCTTTTTCCAGATCAATCCAGGCTTCGGCACGACGCGCTTTTTCGCGCGACAAGCGAGTTTCGCCAAATCCGTCTTCAACGGTTTCCAGGGCGACATGCACTTCGTCACCGATCTGTAAATCACATTCGCCATTGTCATCGAGAAACTGCTCGCGCGGTATCACGCCTTCGGATTTCAACCCGGCATGCACCGTGATCCAGTCTGAGTCGACTTCGACCACCACCCCGGTCACGATGGACCCGGGTTTCATATCAATAGTTTTTAGGCTTTCTTCAAATAGTTCAGCAAAGCTTTCGCTCATGGATAATGTCCCGCAAGATTTGTCTCATCATGCACCCAGCGCACGACGGCTTAGTTCATATTAAGAGCGCAATCACCAAACTGGGTCACGGTAAAATCTGCTCATGTTGCGTTTCTTTTTGCGCTAATATCATTAACGCAGCGCTATTCTTTCGACCTCTTCCAACACTAACGTCAGAACCTGCTCTATATTCATAGCCGAGCTGTCAACGATGATTGCGTCTTCAGCCGGGCGTAACGGCGAAGCTGAACGTGTGCGATCACGCTCGTCCCGCGCCATGATGTCCTCGAGAAGTGCGCGGAGACTACCACCTTGCCCCTTAGTTATCAACTGCTTATGCCGTCTTTCCGCACGAACTTCAGCACTTGCCGTGAGAAAAATTTTCAACTCTGCGCTCGGAAAAACGGTAGAACCCATGTCACGCCCATCGGCAACCAGTCCCGGTTGCTGCTGAAAAGCGCGCTGGCGGGCCAACAAGGCGCTGCGCACGGCAGAATAAGCAGCAACAACAGACGCCGCATCGCCTATTTTTTCATCACGTATGCGCTCGGTCACGGCGTCGCCATCCAACATCACAGCCGAGGCATCGCCAGGGTTGGAAGCCAAAAAGTGAACATCCAGCTTGGCTGCCAGCTCGCTCAGAGCGGCCTTATCGCCCAGATCTAATTGCCGCACATGCGCTGCCAGGGCTAACGTTCGGTACAAAGCGCCGCTGTCGAGTAAGTGCCAACCCAATTTTTCAGCAAGCAGCTGGCTGATGGTGCCTTTGCCGGTACCGCTGGGTCCGTCGATAGTAATAACAGGTGCATCGCTATTTGGCTCGTCGATCATGCGGCAGCTCTGTTCATTTAAGTTTGCACCGCACTAATTTGCAAACCGGCGCGCTGCGCCAGCTCAACAAAACCAGGAAAGGACGTCGTAACATTCGCGCAATCGTCAACCACTACTGGTCCCTGAGCAATAAGACCGGCAATGGCAAACGCCATGGCAATGCGATGGTCGCCATGGCTTTCAATATGACCCGCACTAATCGGACCACCCTGAATTTCGATACCATCGGCACGCGGGGTTGCGACGACTCCCAACGCCTGCAGCCCTGTTGCCATCGCCGCAATGCGATCACTCTCTTTTACTCTAAGCTCCTCGGCGCCACGCAGCACCGTGCGGCCATCAGCAACCGCGGCGGCAACAAAAATAGCCGGGAATTCATCAATCGCGAGCGGCACGTATTTTTCCGGTATATCGATTCCACGCAATGACGCAGACCGCACGCGCAAATCAGCAACCGGCTCGGCGCCGAATTGGCGCTCATTGACGACTTCGATGTTGGCGCCCATTAGCGCCAATATATGCAGTATGCCTGTTCGGGTAGGATTGATGCCTACATCGGTGAGAGTAATCTCAGATCCCGGTGCGATGCTCGCCGCAACGATAAAAAAGGCGGCAGAGGAAATATCAGCGGGCACACTTAACGCTGTAGCTTTGAGTGCAGCACCACCAGTGACGCTGATCGTATCACCGTCGCGTGTTAAAGGATACGAAAACGCTTGCAACATACGCTCGCTATGGTCACGCGTTGCTGCAGGCTCGGTGACACGAGTGATGCCCTCGGCATACAAGCCGGCTAGTAGCAGGCAGGATTTTATTTGTGCGCTCGCAACGGGCAGCGCGTAATCGATTGCCTTCAGAGTGCTCCCACCTTTGATCAATAGCGGCGGCAAGCCGCCTTCGCGCGTGTCGATCTGTGCGCCCATTTGTTGCAAAGGCACAGTCACGCGCGCCATTGGTCGACGTGCCAGGGAGCTATCACCGATGAGTTCGGAGTCAAATGCCTGTGCGGCCAGAATGCCAGCCATCAGGCGCATGGAGGTGCCGGAGTTGCCCAGGTCCAGTGGAGCATTAGGCGCCCGCAGTCCGTGCAGACCTACACCCTGTATGCGAAGTTTACCCAAGTCGGGGCCGTCGACGCTCACCCCCATGGAGCGAAACGCGTTCAGTGTAGCGAGGCTGTCTTCACCTTCCAGAAAGCCTTCAACCTGAGTGATACCGGTGGCTAGCGCTCCCAGCATTATGGAGCGATGGGAGATAGATTTATCGCCGGGTACACGCAGCTCACCTTGCAACTCCCCTCCAGGCTTTATATTAAATTGCACGAGTGCTCCCTGTTAACATTACACGCGTATCACGCGCAGTTTTGGCTTCGCTGAGTATTTTGAAAAGTGCAGTGCCGTCACCTTGCTCGATTACACGCCGGGTGGCTTGCAGATTGTTTTCAAATTCATCAATAGCAGCTAACACTGCATCTTTGTTGGCAAGCAGAATATCGTGCCACATGGTTGGATCGCTGGAGGCGATGCGCGAGAAATCGCGGAAGCCGCCGGCGGCAAATTCAAACAAGTTATTAACATTCGGTTGCGCCAAAAGCGTATTGACCAACACATAGGCCAGCACGTGCGGTAAATGGCTGGTGTTGGCCAGAATATTGTCGTGCGACTTGGCATTCATCGAAACGACTTCCGCACCCAGCGCCGTCCAAAATTCGGTGACGTAAGCCAGCGCACCGCTATCGTTATGCTCATGCGGCGTGATGATGACCTTGTGCGCCTTGAACAGGTCCGCGTGCGCTGCCTTCAGGCCCGACTGCTCCGACCCTGTGATCGGATGGGCGGGAACAAAATGTGCGGGAATTGCACCCGCCGCCTGCTGTGCTGCTTTTACTATCGGCGCCTTGACGCTGGCGACATCGGTAATGTGGCGATCCAGAGCGCCGGCTTCCTCTAATTGTTGGAAAACGTCGAAAAATGCTAACACGGGAACGGCAATGACAACCAGGTCCGCTTGCTGCGCCAAAGTGCCAAATTCATCAAATGCGTTGTCGATAATACCTAGCTGCTGCGCACTTGCAACAACCTCGGACCGCGAATCATATCCAATATAATGCGCGTACAAGTTAGCCCTGCGCGCTGCTTGCAGCACGGAACCACCTAGCAAGCCAAGACCGATAACCAGCAGCGTGCTTGTCGAAGACTCCTTCACCTTAGGTCACCGGCCGCTAAAAAACGGCTTTGGGGTAAGAACCGAGGACTTTGATCATCACCGAATGTTCTTCCAACTCGGTCAATATCGAGCGAATCAATGTATCGTCCTGATGGCCTTCGAACTCGATGAAGAAAAGATAAGCCCAGGTTTCTGTTTGCGACGGTCGCGTATCGATGCGAGTCAGCATCACACCGTCGCGATGAAACGGTTCTAACAGTTTAAATAAAGCGCCAGGTTTGTTGCGGGTAGCTACTATGATAGAGGTTTTGTCACTGCCGCTGGGATGGACGATTTGGTCGCCAATGACCAGAAAGCGCGTGGTGTTGTCGGCCCGATCTTCAATATTAGCGGCGGCGCATTGCAGTTCATACAAATCTGCAGCCATGGCACTGGCAATCGCGGCGGTATGCACATCACTCGTCGCCAAACGCGCTGCCTCACCATTGCTACTCACCGCATTTTGCTCAACGTGCGGCCAGTTCTTGGTCAGCCAGCCGCGGCTTTGCGCTAACGCCTGCTGATGGCCGCAAATTTGCCGAATATCCTCGGCTTTTGCTTTAGCATTAAACAGCAATTGCAAACGAATACGCAGTTCGACCTCGCCACAAATCTTCAACGGTGAATTAATGAAGTTGTCGAGCGTATGACTGACCATGCCTTCGGTAGAATTTTCCACCGGCACGACACCGTAATGCGCCTGCTCGCTCTCCACCTGCGCAAACACCTCGGCTATACTGGAGTGCGGTTGTGCTATGGCCGAGTGGCCAAAATGTTTCAAGGTCGCTTCGTGCGTATAAGTGCCTTTTGGTCCGAAAAATGCGACTTGCGTGGGCTTTTCAAGCGCCAGGCATGCCGACATGATTTCACGGAAAATATGCGCCACGCGATTGTCGGCCAACGGGCCTTTGTTGCGCTCAATAACGCGACCTAACACTTGTGCTTCACGTTCAGGTCGATAAAAAGTGACGTTGGCGTCCGAGTCGCTAGCCGCCTCTACACGTTCCTGCAACTTCACTTTGGCGACTTGCTGCGCACACTGCGCGCGCTGGCTGATTAAATCCTGCAACTGCACATCGATACGATCGATGGCTTCGCGTAGTTTTTTTAATTCGTCATCATTCGGCATACGTTGTTCGCGTCAATCAGGCATTGTGTTTTTCGAAGTTCTGCATGAATTCAATCAACGCCGCAACGGCTTGTTCACTAACGGCATTGTAAATGCTGGCGCGCATACCGCCCACCGAGCGATGCCCTTTCAGATTCAACAAGCCATTTTTTTCGGCTTCGGTTAAAAATAGTTTATCCAATTCGCTATTCGCCAGCGTAAAAGGAATGTTCATCCACGAACGACTTTGCAACTCGACCGGGTTACTGTAGAAATCGCTTTCGTCGATGGCCGCATACAGTGCTTGCGCCTTGCGCTGATTCACTTTCGCCATCGCACTCAAGCCGCCGCGCTGTTTTAGCCACTGAAAAACCAGGCCCGCCAGATACCATGCGAAGGTCGGCGGTGTGTTGTACATTGAATCTCCATCAGCTTGTGTCTGATAATTCAGCATGGCGGGAGTCAACGCCTGGGCGTTACCCAACAGATCTTTACGCACAAGTATAATTGTTAGCCCCGCCGGGCCGATATTTTTTTGTGCACCCGCATAGATAACGCCAAAACGTGACACATCAAACGGGCGCGATAAAATAGTCGATGACATATCCACAGCAATTGGCACATCGACTTCCGGTACCCAGTGAAATTCCAGGCCGCCAATGGTCTCATTCGGCGTGTAATGTAAATACGCGGCGTCGCTACTCAATTGCCAACTTTCAAACCCCGGTATTGTCGTAAAATTGCTCGCTTCCGAGCTGGCCGCCACATTCACTTCGCAGTAACGCTTGGCTTCGGCGATTGCCTTTTTCGACCATTGCCCGGTATTGACGTAGTCGGCCTTGCCGTTTTTTCCTAGCAAATTAAGCGGCACCGCTGAAAACTGTGCACTCGCACCGCCTTGCATAAACAAACAGGCGTAGTCATCGGGAACGGCTAACAATTCGCGAAAGTCTGCCTCTGCCTGCTCTGCGATACCAACAAATTCTGCGCCGCGATGGCTCATTTCCATAACCGACAACCCCTTGCCTTGCCAGTCGCACAGGTCTTGTTGTGCCTGTTGCAGCACTTCTTCGGGCAGCGCGGCTGGCCCGGCGCAAAAGTTATAGCGTCTTGTCATAAGATAGTCATCTCCTAAAGGGAACGCTCATGCTTAAACTGCGAGACCGGACTGAACAGAGTGAAAACTTCCGGAACACGCCGTGAATCCATCCCTGGAGGCTCTATCCCTAGCATCCCTGCTAGGGAAGGTCCCGAAAATTCTCCCTCTATTCAGCCCTCGGCAGTTTCGATAATCTTCGTAATAAGCGCTTAGCTTTCTTCGTCGGCATCCTCTTCATGATCGCCATTAACACTTTCCTCAACTCTCTCCACACCGACCAGATGCTCACCCTCTTTCAATTTGATCAAGCGCACGCCTTGCGTATTACGGCCTTGCACCGACACCTCGTCGGCGCGGATGCGAACCAGCATGCCCTGGTCGCTTATTAACATAAGCTCATCGGCTTCCTGCACCTGAATCGCTCCAACAATCGCGCCGTTACGGTCGCTGGTTTGAATAGCGATAACACCCTGACCGCCTCGGCCAATAGTGGAAAACTCTTCCACTTTTGTACGCTTACCGTAGCCGTTTTGACTGACGGTTAAAATCAGCGCGCCCGGCTCGGGAACCATAAGGGAAATGATCTTGTGCTCGTCTTTCATTTTCATTCCGCGCACACCGCGCGCCGTCCGACCCATAGGGCGCACATCCCCTTCAGAAAAACGTATGACCTTACCGGACGTGCTCGCCAGCATAATATCGGATCTACCATCAGTAATAGCAGTGCCGACCAGGTGATCGTCATCGTCCAGTTCGATGGCACGCAAGCCAACGCTGCGTTGGCGTGAGAAATTGGTGAGCGGTGTTTTCTTAACCGTGCCATTGGCCGTCGCCATAAACACGTAGTGGTCTTCAGCGTATTCGCGCAGCGGCAAAATCGAAGTCACACGTTCGTCTTCGTCAAGCGGCAGTAAGTTGACCATAGGCCGGCCACGCGAAGTGCGCCCGCCCAGCGGAATATGAAACACTTTCAGCCAGTACACCTGGCCTTTGTTGCTGAAGCACAAAATAATATCGTGTGTGCTAGCAATCAATAAGTGCTCGACAAAGTCTTCGTCTTTCACCGAGGTGGCGGTCTTGCCCTTTCCGCCGCGGCGTTGCGCCTGATACACATCAATAGACTGCGTTTTCGCGTAACCGGCATGAGAAATCGTTACCACGCGGTCTTCTTCGGTGATTAAATCTTCCAGCGTCAAATCGTGTGCAGACTCGGTAATTA
>JBPCXM010000061.1:0-4985 GCA_051008535.1 Pseudomonadales bacterium
GCACCAGCTGGTTGTACCCAGATACAGCTCGCCATTTACCTTGGCATAGTTGCGTACGCCGTTATTACAGGGATTGCCAAAGCCATCTTTGAATTTAATGGCTGGAGAGTCGGTGTCTTCAAAGATCATTAACCAGCCTTTTTTCGCCTCCTCCATCGTGTAACCATTAGTCGCGGCATCGTCGATTATGCTCTGGTATAAGAAGTAAGCCGGGTTGTTTTCTTTCACTGTTGTTTGGCCAAAAGGGCTCAAAGGAATGGGGAGGCCAAACATGTGCAAGGCTCTGTGGTTCCAGAAGGAGTAGTCGGTGTGGTCGAACATATCAAACAGACCAGCCGTCGAGTTCCAGGAGCCCATGAACAGTTTGCCGTCATGCTCTACAACGGTGAAGGTGTAAACCATGCCCTGGTGTCCAAAGCCTTCATCACCAAATAATGGCTTTTGGCCAAGTTTATTTTTTTCCAGGACAAACTTATAACCGTCATAACCATCACTGCCTGCTGATTTGCTTGGCGTGAAAACCCAGTCGCTTTCCTTGCCATACAGTAGCTCGACCTTATCTTTAGCTGGCGTATCAGTCGCCAGCAGATCGTCGATCTTGATACGGAAAACAGCGGCCGCACGCCAGGTTTTCATCATGAACTCGCGGTGGGCTTCCGTATCTCCTTTTTTATATTTGGTCAATTTACAGAGGCTATCAATCTGCGCTTCATCGCAGTACTTATGCATGATTTTGTCATACGCACCGGAGGTACCCTGGTGGTATGAGCCGAAGTACAGGTAGTCACCAAAAAAGTCGTTGGCGGCGAATTTAGAGCCGTGGCCACCGACCGAATCTGGATCATAGTCGGTGTACTTCATAACTGTTTGATATACCACCGGCGCTTCGGCCGTGTAACCATTTGGCGGCATGTCATTGCTGACAAGCATTGAGGCAGGCTCGCCATAGGGGTTGTACCAGGAACTGCTGACAAAATGCTTCTTGCCTTTAACTTCAAATTCGCGGAAGTCGCCGACAACGCCGTATTTATGAAAGTTTTGGTCAGAAACTATATCAAAGCCATTATTCAGCATGCCGCGAGATAAGGGGTTTTCCTGGGTACCAACCCAGCGCAGCATGGCGTTCATACTCTTGCCGATTTGGCCACCAGACTGATCGGGACCACCGAACCAGTATATGCCCTTAGTGCCATCGGGGTGGGTGACTGTCTGGAAGCGACGAACCGTATCAAAGAAAAACTCAGCATAGCCGAGGTATTCTTTTTTGACATTGTCGAACACGAAAATACGGTTGTAGCCGATCACTCCCTCTTGATCAAAATCGAAATCTACCGGGAATTTTTTTAGCTCGATGGCGCGTTGCTCTGCGCTCAGTTTATCCAGCCATTGCGCTTTGATTTTTTCTACCGGGAATTGGTTGGAGCCGGCAAAAAATGTCAGGTTGTCGATGCTGCCAGCGCCTCTATAGGTAAAGCCAGGAATTGACTGCATGGCTTCAATGCTTGACAACTCTACCAATCTGCTAGAAGAGTCCTGTAAAAACTGTTCGCCGTTTTTAATGGTGTTCGGACCCACGTGGGTGGTTACGTTCGTTTTCACATTATGAAAATAAATTTGGCCGGTAGGTCTCTGGCCTGAGGGTGGTGTCATCTGACAACCATGGTGAGGTGTCTCGTGATTCATCAGGGTCAGCGGCATTTTCATAGACACGTAAGGCCAATAACACCATACCGATGCGGCCGAACCATACCAGATCTCATCGCCCGCAGTGGTGGAACTAAGAGCATACTGGGCCGATTTGAAAATGGTTTTTTCAGGCTTCTCTGTGGCGTACTTGGCCGGGTCCAGAACATTATCCCCAGAAAAAAGACCATCCCAGGAGCCATCGGCGGGAGCCCCAAATGCGCGACTGAATTTAACTTCCAGAGGTGCTGTGATCTGTTCGGAGTCTTGTGCTGCCGGCGCCAAGCCATTGCTGGCGTCATCGGAGCTGTCTTCATGATGATCGGCAATAGCGAAATTGGAGACAGTGGCTGCGAGCAGGCAGCCGAAAAAGGCTGCTGTGAGTCGTTTTATTTTTAACATGTTTTAGCCTGTATTTAATGCGTACATTTCGACACTACCATTCAAAGCTCGTTCTTGATAATGGTTTATGAAATTCAGACGACAAATTCTTCTACTACTTCGTCGGCATGAGTTTCTTCTTGTCGTGTGACTGCGGTTTTCCTGTTGAGTGGCTTTAGCAATATCCAGCAGGCTGGTGTTATCAACACCCCGTTCGGCAAACAGAATTTCTGCGGTATCGATAATACGGTTGCGAGTGGCAAGAGTGTGTTTGCGCAAAGCGTGGACTCGTAGCTGTAATGGGTTGCTTCAATCGGGGCATTATTTCACAGCCATTGTAGCTTGTAGATCGGCATGTAAAATATTTAGGATGCATTTTAGAGCCCAGTGTGCTTAAAGTCGCTTGTTTCGTTGTGCTTTTTTGGTCTCTATTTCCTAGTTTCGCGGCTTGAATAGACCGCGGTGAATACCGAAACCGTTGCTAGTCTGGGTGTTTTGCGCGTATTTTCGCCAATTTGGTCCCGTTCGCGCAAACAGGCTTCTGCCTATCCCAATCCTCGACAACATCCTTGCAAACGTACCGTACCAATGGGTCGGTCAGGTGCGGGAGTTTTTACTGACGCGAGTCCAAGCTCCATTGCGCAGCCAGCAAGCGGAAAAAGACTATCTGGATTTGGAGAGCGAGGCACGCCGGGCCATTCGCCAGCGCCTAAAATCCCGGTCCAACGCGTACATGCACGGTAGCAATATCAGCGTGACAAATACACCAAACATGGAACCCCAGGCCATGGCCATGACCATGGGAGTGATGTATGAGTTACTACCGGCAACGCCATAGGCGGTGGGGAGCAAGCCCGCGACGGTGGTGATGGAAGTCACTACGATGGGGCGGAAACGCTGGCCGGCGCCATCGGCAATGTCCTCATCGGCGAGCAGTTCGCCCTTTTCGTCCCCCAGCCGATTTAACGTGCTAATCAACACCAGCGAATCGTTCACCAAAATGCCCATCAACCCGATGACGCCGGTCATGGCCACCACGCCCAGGGCCATGCCCTGCAGGCCAAAGCCCAAAATCACGCCGGTCATGCCGAAGGGCAGGCACAGTAAGATCAGTACAGGATGGATATAGGAGTTAAACAACAACACCAGCGCCACGAAGATACCCAGCAAACACACGACCAACACCTGGCCCAGGCTACCCACCGTTTCGGCGCTGGCCTCCAGCTCACCGCCCTGCCATAGTCGCACGTCGGGGTAGTCTTGGGCATACGCCTTGTTGGCGATATAGGCGGCCAAGTCTTTGTTGATTTGCCCCACCGAGGTCGCGTCACGGTCTATGTTGGCGAATACCGTCACTGTTCTGCGCCCCTGGTAGTGCTTAATATCCGCCTCACCTGCTCGTAACTTAAAATCCACGATACTGTTCAGAAAAATCTTTTCGCCGCGGCTGTTGATGACGCGCAATTGCTCCAGTGATTCCAACTGACTGTCTTGCCCCGGCGGGAATTGCAACCGGTAGTAGATTCGCTCGTCCACTGTTTGCAGCTCCTCCACCACCAGGCCATCCAGCGCGACCCGTACCGCGTCGGTGACCTCACTTACACTCAAGCCGCGGCTGGCCAGCAAATCGAGATCAAAGTCAAGATCTACAATATCTTTACCGGTTTGGTAGCTGGTCCAACTGGCGGTCACGTGCGGGTGCTGTTGCAAATAGGTCTGTAGCTCCCTGGCTAGCGTGAAGCGTTTATCGCCGTTGCTGATCACTTCCACTTCGACGGCTTTACCCTGCACCGGCACATCGGATTGGGCTTCAACGATAATCGATTGCAAACCGCTGTGATCGTCCAGCGTTTGGCGCAGGCTGTTGACCAGCTCATGCGTGTTGGTCTCGCGCTGGCTAAGCGGTTTAAGATGCACGGTAATAAGTGCCCAGGCCTCGCTGCGGCCTTCGGCCGCGCCATAAAAATCGGTATCGTGATGCCCCAGTTGGGTCACGATATTCAGCAGATCGTTGGGCTCAATCTGCGCCCGAATCACCTGCTCCAGCTCCTCGGCCTTGGCCCGCGTTTGTTCCAGTTGCACGCCGGCAGGCAACTCGATCTTGATATTTATGCTGTCAATATCCAGCGCGGGATACAACTCGTATTTAATGGCGACCGAGCCGTAAAAAAGCACGCCCACAAACAGCACCACGCCGGTTAACAGCGTGGTCTTGCGCTTGCTAATTAGCCTGAGAATGATTCTACGGTAACGCAGTGCGAGGCGGTCGATAAAGCGTGCTTTCTCAGGTCCACCGGCGAGTGCGCTGCGCGCCAAGTGGGCCGGAAGCATCAATTGTGACTCGAACAGCGACGCCAACAGGATAATGATCACCGTAATGGGGAAGCTCTTCATAAACTCGCCGTTGGCTCCGCCCATCCCCAGCAGCGGCAGAAAAGCCAGGATGGTTGTCAGGATCGCGAAGGCCACCGGTTTGGCCACAAGCAGCGTGCCCGTAACACTGGCCTCATGCCCGGAGAGTCCTAGCTCGCGTTGCCGTTGCACACTCTCGCCGACAACCACGGCATCGTCCACCAGAATACCGACCATCAATATGATCGCGGTGAGGCTAATGGCATTGATGGTAATACCCGCCATATACAGCGCCAGAAAGGCGATCAAAATGGAAAATGGGATACCCACCGCCACCCAAAAAGCCAGTCGCCGGCTCATGGTGAGATTAAGGATAAGCAACACCAGCACAAAGCCCAGCACGGCATTGCCCACCAGCGTATCCAGCATTTGCACGGTCAGTCGCGAGATATCGTTAACCAACACGAGTTCGACACCTGCCGGTAACTGCTGCTGCGCCAACGCCGCAAAGGCCTTCACATTGTTGGCCGTGTGCAGTTCGTCGGCGCCCGCCTTTTTGCGCACCTGCA
>JBPCXM010000062.1:0-2540 GCA_051008535.1 Pseudomonadales bacterium
CGACTATGAAGTGATTTACCGCGATCCTGATGGCAGCCTACATAGCATGGGCAAGGTCAGTATTGGCGCTTGTTAATCATCGGAAAGTAGCTTGTCCAACTCGCCGCGTGCGTTGGCATATTTTGCACATGCTGGTCGGCTGCGCAAGCGGGGCATTCTTCACACCGCGATATTGGCAATGTCAGCTCTGGTAGCGGGACACTTTTCGACATTAATTCGTAGATCTAATTCCGGTATGGATTGTACGATACATTTCTACTAAACGCCTGCATACCTACAAATAGTGCGTCCGCCGCTATTGATGATGCTTTTGAAACGTTGTTCTTACTACCCTTGAACTTTTGAAGGCTGGCTAACGAATACGTTTGATACTGATGCCTCGAATTTTCAGCTGGTGCCATGATTTATCGGCTGTCAAGATCCGGTAGTGGGTGGAGAGGCCCGTAGCGATGTATGCACGGTCGCCTAATGAGAGCCCAAGCTTATTGGTGGTTGATCGGAGCTGACCGCTAGCCAATGCGGTGTCCAGGTCGAAGGAAAGAATGTCGAGTCGCAGATGGTGGAACAGCGGGGCAAACTCGTCCGGACTCCAGCCAAATTCATTCAACTTGCTGGCGACTTCGGCGGCATTGATCGTTGATATGGCGACGTCGGCCAACACTTTTTCAACCTGGTCCGCGCCGGGCTCCACATTGATCAGGGCGAGCAGGGCGGAGGCATCGAGTAACGCCGTCACTCTTTGGCGGCTTCGGCGCGTCGTTCGGCGATCAATTCATCAACCACACTTCATTTTTTAGGGTCTCGCTTCCGCATCACAGCGCGTGCTTTGGGAACGATGTAGCACCAGTAATCAGTACTTGAGGCATTAGATCGCCTTTTTTTTACTCGTAAATTTCAGCTGAATCAAATTCCATAAACAGATCAGCGACAGTCCCACTAAAAATTGGTTTTTTGGGCAGACCCAGTTTGCGCAACTCATCAGCGATGGGGTGATCCCCCAAGACCGGGGCTTCTCCACCTAGTGAAAACTTCACACCTTTGCCATTGGCAATACCCACCGTTTTATAGAGCTTGCCGCCGCGATAACCGAAAGAAGGCTGTTCCTGATTACTTATGGTACTGGTGCCTCCGGACTTACAGCGGAAGGAAAAGACGTGTTTACCTTCGTCGCAAAAACGGGTTTCAAAAAAGCCATTGCTTTCTTCAATATCAATTTGGGCGACCCATTTGGGGTAACCCCAGATATAACGCCCGGCATGCATTGTAAACGGCTGATCGACGGGCAATAAGTGAATGTAACTGATGGCATCGCCTTTCATAAATGAGCGTATTGCGCCAAAGAAAGGCAAACCCTTTTTGACGCCAGGGGGGCAAACATAGAAGCTAACGCCGGCCTCGTTATAATCACCCAGATCATTCTCCTGATAGTCAACGCCTACCAATTGCAAGATCGCCATGCCAGGAAAAATCTCAATAGCTTCTAGGCCGGTATCTTTGATCCATTCCTGCGCGGCCTTGGCATCGACCAAAAAGGTTGCAAAGGCATTGGCAGCTTTTTTAACTTCTACAGGAAACGTGACCTCTTGCCCATCAATGATGTACAAGGTATCACTCTTCTTTTCACAAATCGCATTGGTATCTTCGCTCTCGCTTATTGGACCGGAAGCCATGACTGTATCCTATTTTTAGTGCGGTAGATGCGGGTAACGAATACCGACTGATTATTATCTTTTAGCCAGAACTCAACGATTATAGGGATGATCATGGCACAATCGCAATAACCTTCAAGCGATAACAAAGGGGCCGCTTAATCTAACGCCCCAGACAAAGCTGTTAGATTCTAAGAAGAGTATTCTGGTTGATCCGGACAGTGCGATGTTTGCTCGGGATCGTTCACGTCGATTATGATCGATTTGACTGATTGTCAGCAGTATGATTTGTTACTGCACTCCAACCGCAGTGATTTCGACCAAGAATTCTCGATGCGACTGGCCAGCAACGGTCTTCCGAGCGAAGCTTGCGTGGATGGATATTGCCCATGCTGCATGTTCTCGAGTATGTGCTGGTAGCCCTATATCTTCATACCTTCCGCGCGACAATGAAGACGGCGATACCAACGGGCTTGAGAATCCTAGCGACCTCTGCGATCACAGCTTGCCGATCTGGTAGTAGATGTATCACGTTTAAACCCGAAACGGCGTCCAAACTAGCGGAGTCCGCATTGAGTTCAGTCAGGGTGCCGCGAGTGAACTTGATGTTCTCGATACCCGCCTATCTGGCCTTGCCGCAGCCGATCTTTAGCATGTTCTCGGATACGTCTATCGCGTCAACATGCTGCACATGTGAAGCGTGGTGAACGGCCGTTGTCCCTGTTCCACAGCCAAATTGCAGAATTCGCGTAGTTGGGGTGAAAAAACTCTGCGTTTCGGTGAGTTTCTTCTGATAGGTCGCTTCGTCGGAAACCGGGCTTTTTGCGTACCGTTCAGCCGTTTTATCCCAAAACTTGTCAGACTCAGCCATACCAACCTCTACAAGATGTT
>JBPCXM010000063.1:0-3830 GCA_051008535.1 Pseudomonadales bacterium
CCGGCCGTTGCTGACATTTCCCTGGCAGAAAAGCGCGAATTCTTTGAGCGCGCACATCAGTGCTTCGGTCACTCCGCCCTGATGATGAGTGGCGCCGGGTCATTGCTCTACTTTCACATCGGCGCACTCAAGGCCATGCATACACAAAACTTGCTACCTACGATCCTTTCGGGTTCCAGCGGCGGGGCTTTCGTAGGCGCGATAGCGGGGACACACGCAGACTCAGAGCTGGAAAACGTTTTCTCTCCAGACAATCTGGTGTACGAAGTCAATCGCAAGCGTGGGTTGGGGGGCCGAATCTCAGTCCTGAAACCAAATCTCATGAAAATTGAGGAAATCAAAGCCATTTATAATCGGCTTATTCCCGACCTGACGTTTCAGCAGGCTTACGAACTTACGGGGAGACGCCTGAACGTTTCAATTGCCGCGGCGGAAAGACACCAGACCTCCCGCCTGCTGAACGCGGTAACATCCCCAAACGTCTGTATACGCGAGGCCGTACAGGCCTCTGGCGCGGTACCAGGGGTCTATCCGCCCGTGACCCTGATGGCACGCAATCGATCAGGTGAGCGGCAGATTTTCCTGCCCTCACACAAATGGGTCGATGGATCGGTAAGCGACGACCTCCCTGCTAAACGGCTGGCCAGGCTTTACGGGGTAAACCATTTCATCGTCAGCCAGACCAACCCTCACGTACTGCCCTTCATCACCGATGCCAAACGTAAGCGAGACGCGATTTCAATCGTTAAGTATGCATCGATTCGGGCTAGCAGGGAGTGGCTCAACGCGGGTGTGGCACTGGCGCAGAAGCCACTGTCCAGGAATCGACGGCTGCAACAGTGGATTAACATGGGGATATCCATCATCAACCAGGATTACATAGGTGATATCAATATTCTCCCACCGCTGAGGTTGCAGAATCCCTACAATTTGCTGGCTCACGCTACCCGGGAGGACATCGCGTCACTAGTATTGTCTGGAGAGCGGGCTACCTGGCCTCATCTTGAGATGATTCGCATCCAGACGCGAATCGGCAAATTGCTGGACGACATACTTGGCGAGCTCAGCAGCTGACCCGATCCGCTAAACGCCTTCCGTCCCATCGGTAGACGTCTCGCTTGTCAGTCGTGTGAGCACCTTGTCGAAAGCCTTCATAGTGATATCGACATCGGCTTGACTAAATACCAGTGGCGGCCGGAACTTCAGGCAGTTGCCATAACGCCCGGTGAGGCCAATAAGAACGCCCTCCGCTTTCATCGCATCCGGTATTAACCTGGCAAGTTCGGCCGCCGGCTCTCGAGTCGTGCGGTCCTTGACCAGATCCACGCCGATAAACAGGCCCAGCCCCTGGATATTGCCAATGACCGGGTGTTTCTGGGCCAGTTTTTCCAGGCTCCTAACCAGGTAATCGCCCACAGTCTTTACATGATTGAGCATATCGCGCTCTTTGGCGTAGCGGATGACCGCCTTGGCAGCCGCAGCTGCTACGGGATTGCCACCAAAGGTATTGAAATAGACGTCGGATTTGGCCCACAGGTCAGCGATGGCCCGAGTGGTAAACACTGCCGCCACCGGGTATCCACCGCCGAAGGGCTTCCCAGTAAACACGATATCGGGTATAACATCGTAATTCTCGAA
This sequence comes from Pseudomonadales bacterium, assembly GCA_051008535.1. Lineage (GTDB taxonomy): Bacteria > Pseudomonadota > Gammaproteobacteria > Pseudomonadales > JAUIET01 > JBBKXJ01. Next base: position 1,639 of record JBPCXM010000063.1, read on the forward strand.
TCCCCAGAATGTACCGGTACGGCAAACCCCTGCCTGCACCTCGTCGGCGATACACAAACCACCTGCCGCGCGCACCTTTCGATACACGTGCTGAAAGTAATCTGCGGGGGCTTCTAACGCGCCGTTAGAGTCAAATATGCCATCACACGCGAAAGCCGCCAGCCCTTCGCCATTTCTTTCCAGGGCGTCGATAGCCGGATCTATAAGCTCAGCGTATTTCTGACCCAACTGCTCATCGCAGCCCTCACCCGCGCGAAATGGACCACGGTAGACATTGGGCGGTTCTATCGCCTGGACATAGGGTGGTCGTTGTTCACGCGGATAGGTCGCAGTAGACATTTCACCAACGAGTTTGGAGTTGCCGTGATAACTATTTTCCATTACGACAGCACCGGAGTTGCCAGTCACCACGCGTGCAATACGCATGGCCAATTCGCAGGCCTCGGTACCGGTGCAAACGAACAGGCACACCTCGAGGTCACCCGGTAGGGTACTGGCAACCTCTTCAGCCAACTCGATGACATTTTCATTGAGGTAGCGGGTGTGAGTGGCCAACCGGGCAGATTGATCGGCAATCGCCCGTGCAATGTCGGAATTAGCGTGGCCCATTGACTGCACATTGTTATAGCAGTCCACATAACGGCGCCCTTTGGCGTCAAACAGGTGTGCTCCTTTTCCTTCCACAATATGTACGGGGTCGTGGTAGAACAGGAAGCTTCCTGCAAAATGCTTATTGCGGCGCTCAATCAGGTCGATATTCTCGGTGGTCGCGGGGTCATAGCCACCAAACTTGACGTGTCCCAATTGGGCAGAGTCTTTCATGGATTTGCTGTCTTCACTCATTCGGTTTATCCATCCTGTCAGGCGCTCCGCCGGTCTCTGATCGGCGGGGCAGATACTCGGGAATATACAATTTCGAATAGGCAAAAGCGGCGTGCTTGGCCACGTCGGCAATGACCTCGTTCAGATCGTGGCTGAAATTGTCCATCAGCTGCAAAAAGATAGCATGTCAGCGCGGCCGCTTGAAGCCTGCTCAAGTCGCCACACGCATACTACGTGCAGAATACAGCAAAATGAGATAGCCCAACGCGGCAGTGATGCCGACAGACCAGGCGATGGATATATAGCCCCATTGCACCACGATGGCCCCACCTATCATTGGACCCACACCCAGGCCGAGCATGACCAGACCGGAAGCCAATGTCGATAGCCGGCCGCTGGGATCAATAAGCGCGGCCAGGCCGAGTTTGTAAGGATAAAACAGGAAAAAAGAGAAGGCCTGTACCTGCACGCCGGTAATGTAGGCTGCGGGTGTTTGTGCTGTCACTACCAGCGCTGTTCCCACCACATGGCCGCACATGCCGATCAGTAGCGGGGTAAATATACCAAGCCGCTCCCCCAGTACGCTGGCGAGGCCCGCCCCGCCCAGCGCCAGAAAATAGGAGGCAGACAGGGCAGTACCGATGGCTCCGATATCCATTCCCAGGTTCTGGCCGATTTGCTCCGCGAAGGCGTAGTAGCCACCCTGGGTCGCCTGAATGCCAACAACAGCCAGTCCGAATGCCAACACCAGAACGCTCGCATTACTCCCCGGTAGTTTACCCCTTATCGCCTCTGCTTGCGGTGGATCCATGCGACAGATCAGCGGGATGGCAAGACTGCACAAGAGCGCCAGAATCAGGAAAATCCCATTGTGACCGTAAGCAACAAGCGCTGCGGGAACGCCAATCAGTAGCAAAGCACCGGCGAGCACCCCGGCGGTAGAGAGAATTCCAAACATACGCACCGGATTGTGAGACAGAGCCGCAAAATAGAAGACTGCAGCCGCAATTACGCCGGTACAGGCACCAGCTATTCCCCGCACGATCACCAACTGCAAATAACCATCAACCGCAATGCTGACAAGATTGGCTGCAAGCAGGCCAATGGTGGCTCTCAGTGCCCAGCGCTGTATGTCCAGTTGGTCGATAAAGCGAGAAAGACCCATAGCCACTAGAGCTGCACCGATCAACTCAGTGGACAACAGGATTCCCGCCTCGCCTGCATCCAGACCGAGCGCGTCTATAGATGCGCCTACCATCAATGGCGCGATATTGAATACGGCGGCAAACAGCGAATAAGCCACGCACAGTGCGACGACCGTTGCCATTGACACATTGTCCAGTGATTTGTCTTCCATAATCGCTTCCATG
>JBPCXM010000064.1:0-9323 GCA_051008535.1 Pseudomonadales bacterium
CTATTACCTCTGCTGAGTCAACAAGATTCTCGAAGAAAAAACTATTTCCTCCTCTATGGCGTGAAGGGGTTAACACGACCATTAAGCCTCAACATACTGGCCGGGGGTTATGTCTTAGTTTTAGCTCAAATTTCGGCCTGAGTGGGCCTTGGTGCATGGCTCCGCACAGCGTCCACTTTCCACTATGATATCGTGTCGTTTTTAAAAAAGTTGGACATGATATGGGACGACGATACCCAAAGCGCACGCAGCTGAAGTATACCAAGCAACACTATCGCGTGCGGAACTGGCACGAGTATGAAGTCGGACTGCGAAAACGGGGCGATCGGTTATTCAATGAGCCATGCAACAAGGCCAAAACACGATGGACTTTCCTAAGCAAGTTTGGGGTCAAATAGGGGAGGGGAGCTGCGTATACAGTTTTTGGTAGGCACAGGCATTGTTCAGTCAATTGCCATGCAAGCATGGGAGCAAACTTTCGCTGGACCAGGACACTGGTATTAACGACGGACAAGCTTTGCATACCACGCCGCACCGGGGGCAGCGCTCAAGCCATGCAGCAACGCGCTTATCCAGACCGCGTTAACGGCAACTGCCAGCACTGGCTCGGCGTAAGCGTGATTAATATCACCGACTATCAATAGCGCGAACAGCGCAGTGGCCAAACCGCGCGGGCCAAACCAGCCAAAAAAGGCGCGCGTGATCATTTTGGCATCAGTGCCCAGCAGGCTCAACCAAATTGCCAAGGGCCGCACCACAAACAGGCTGAGCAGAATCAAGGCCAGCATTGGCAATGTCAACTGCTGTAATGCTTCAGGCAGAAGCGCCATGCCAAGCAGTAGAAAAGCAGCCCAAATCAAAATTTGACCTTCGCTTTCGGCAAATTCATAAACATACTTGAGCCGGTCCTTGATGACTTGCCCAAAGGCAAGACCCGCTACGAACGCAGCAATAAATCCGTTACCCCCGACCATGCTGGCAGCAACGTAGGCGCCGACAGCGAGCGCAATCGCGGCGATACCTTCGAACAACGGCTCGGTAAATCCTAATTCACATGCGCGTAGCATGGCTTTTGCACCAAGCCACCCCATAAGGCCTCCCACCGCCGGCCCAAGCAACAGCTGTTGTGCTGTGAATATAAGGAAATTGCCCTCGTGCTCGCCTTCCATCGTTGCAAGAGTGCAGGCAAAAAACAAGACCACGGGTAGCGCAAGTCCGTCGTTCAAGCCACTTTCAACGGTCAAGGTACGTCGCTCTTGCTCCGGCACTGCCGCATTGCTCACCACAGCCTGGCCTAGCGCCGCGTCGGTAGGAGCGAGGATAGAGGCGACCAGCGCGACGGCAAATATGGACCACTCAGGGAATAGGGGAATAGCGACCAGCGTGCCGATCAGTACCGACAAGGGCAGGCCTATAAGCAACATACGTTGCGGCCACGCGCGTTGTTGACGTAACGCCGCGAAATCTGTTCGGCTTGCGTCAACAAATAGAAGAATGATCAGCGCGACTTCCGCAACGATGTGTAATATTTCTTCCGCATGGGCTTGATGCATCACTCCGCTCACCATGAGCAGATAGCCTGTCGTGAGAAAAATCATGGGCGCCGTGATCATCGTACTCGCCAGGCGCTTCGCAAACATTGCATAGACAATGGCGCAAACCATCATTAACAACACACCTAGCTGCATCGCTATTCACCTTAGCGCGTGTTATGCGCTCCTTGTTCATTAAGCACTTCAAAGAATCTGCCAGCGATGGTCACTGGCACCGCATCACCGTCACGCAAAGTCGTCAGCGTCGCCCGCCGCTACACCAACTGCACGTCTGTCATCACTTCCACCAAAGCCGTACCCTCGAACTTCGCGGCCTGCTCCAGCGCTGAGCTGAGTTGACTGGCTTCGGTAACCCGAATGCCCTTGGCGCCGCACAATTTGGCGAATTCAGCAAACGAAGGATTGTGCAGGGACGTTTGCCAAACCTGCCACTCTCCGGCCATCTGTTCCTTGGATATTTTGCCAAGCTCAGCATTATTGAGGAGGACGTGTGTGATGTTCATACCGTACTTAACCGCCGTGGTGAAATCCGCGAGGTATTGACCAAAGCCGCCATCGCCCGAGACTGAGAACACCGGCCTACCTTGATAGTCTGCATCTGCTTGAGTAGCCGCCCAGGCCCCCATTGCCGCCGGGAACGAAAATCCGATCGAGCCAAGGTAGCCGGACATCAAAACACGCTGGCCGGGCTTGGTTTCGAAATAGCGGCCGAAGCTGTAGGTATTGTTGCCGACGTCAACGGCGAGAATCGCGTTTTCAGGCACACAGCGGGAAAGCTCGCGGAACAACGTGGCCGAGTTTAGGCCTTTGCCACGGTCGTCGTTGCAGCGCCGGGATTTCTCATCGCGCCACATTCGCCAGCGCTCGGTGAGCTCTTCACCCTGGTCTGCCGCTTGCCTTTGCGCGGGTAGGTTGTTCAGAAATAAATGGGTCGTTATGCCTATCTCACCCCAGATGGGTAGCTCGACCGCATGGAATTTGCCCAAAGCCATACGCTCGAAATCGACCTGAATCGTGGTTTTTTTCTTCTCGATTCCCGTGTGGTTTGAGAATGACGCACCGAATACAATTTGCAGGTCACATTCGTTCATGAACCAGCTTGCAATCGGCGTGCCCGACCGTCCTAACACGCCCCCTGACAAACGGTGCGAATCGGGTATTTGACCCTTTGCCTTAAAGGTTGTCACAACCGGGCAGTTGAGCTCCTCGGCGAGCTGAATTATTGGTTCCATGGACTGTACGGCGCCATAGCCGACGATGATCAGCGGCCTGCTTGCTGCCGCAATCAGTGCCATCGCTTGCTCAACCGCGGCCTTGTCGGGCGTGATTTTTGCACTCCCGATTCGACCTTCGGGTGTTGCTGCTTGCGTTTCATCCGCGATTGGTAAGACCTGCACTTCGTCTGGAAAGATTAAATGTGCCACATCGCGTTGCACGATGGCATTTTTCAGCGCCAGATTCATCAGTTCCGCATGTTTAGAATTGTGTAACACCGTTTGACTGTATTGACTGACGGCGTCAAACGCGCTGGCCAGGTCAATTTCCTGAAATGCGCCAGGGCCCAGGACTTGTGTGTCAACCTGGCCTGTCAATGCAAGCACCGGCGCCCGGTCCACTTTCGCGTCCCATAAACCCGTCAGTAGATTGGTCGCACCCGGACCCGCTATTGCCAAACAGGCCGCGGGTTTACCTGTCAATTTCGCGTAGCCACTGGCGGCGAATGCCGCGGCACCTTCGTGACGTACGCCATAGAATGTCAGGCGACCGCGCTCTGCTTCCTTGCGCAACGCTTCGGCTAGCCCAAGGTTGGAATGGCCAACAATACCAAATACCGAATTGACACCCCAGTTAGTCATTGTCTGCGCCATCACGTCCGAGGCTGTTTTCAGCGCGTCACCGGCCTTCTTGATGCCGACATAAATACCGTCGTCACGCAGCTCCACATTGAACATCTCCTGGCCGCTGTCTTCGTGTCCGCCAGGGGGTTGACCCGTCAGCGGATCGAAATCCCAGCCATGCCAGGGGCAGCGTATCCAACACCTATCATCGATACCTTTTTCAATCGCCCCCTCGCCCAGCGGGCCGCCTTGGTGGGGGCAGCGATTGTCCATTGCGGCGTATTGATCTCTGAAGCGAACCAGACACACCGAACGAACACCGGCGGTCACCGTTTTGACGCGATGGTCAGCCAGTTCGTCCAACTCAGCCACTTTGTGCCATTCTGTCACTGCGAGCTCATTCATCACTTTTATCCCTTCTCATCAAAACTGAACAGCAGAGGACGAAAGAACTTTAAATTCGTTCAATGCCATCGGGGTTAATTTTTAAATACGTCAGATCGCCGCGGCGTTCCAATTGGCCGGCCACTCGAACTGGCACAGCGACATCGTCGATAACCATGCTGGCGGCGGTTTCTCCGTTAGAATCGACTAACAGATAGCCATAGCGTGCGCCATCTTTCTGCGCGACAACCAGCATGGGGGGAATGCCGCCGGCAATACACAGTGCTGCGCAAGCACGGTGCACCTTTCCCGCGCCTGGCTTCATGACACCCATGAAGCATTTTGAGTCGACTATTTCTCCACTCAGCTCAACGTTTTGCAGCGGCAAGGTTTTGGGAGATATGGTACCCGGAGGCGCCTGCGATGCTATGATAGCGTCCGCTCCGCGTAACTCCAGCAACTCCCATCCACCACGCTGGATCGGCACACCAGTGATACTGACATGGCTGCCAGCCAGCGGGTTAACGATCGCATGGGCGGCTTGCTTGCCTTGTATCACTAGCATTACCGAGCGAGGCTTGTCGCCCGTGGCGTGCAATATCGGGTACGGATCATTGCTCAAAAATCCGCTGACGGTTCGCGTTTCGGCAACCAACCACTGCCCTTGACCAACACTCTGTTGCGACGCAGCGACCCAATAAGCCAAGCCCGCGCCGATGGCCAGCAAGAACACTACCAGGGCTTTGTAAAACCGCCCCAGCCGCTCCGGCATCGGCAGGTAGCCAACAAAAAATTCTGAACCCTTGTTATCAACCATCAAGCGGGCCCTCGACAGTGGTGACCGGCCGCGCTGTTCCATCCGGCAGTGGACGCGGATTCAATAACACCTGCTCACCATCCAGTTTGAGTTCATAGGTCGCAATCTTTTCGGTGAAGGGTGGGGGTGAACAACCATCCTCCGGCTGATATTGAAACCCGTGCCAGGGACAGGTAATGCAGCCATTGATCACGCGGCCTTCACTCAAAGGCCCACTCTGGTGCTTGCACACGTTGGACACCGCAGCTAATTTATTCTGTTCGTAGCGGAACACTGCAACACGTTCGTCGGTGCCAACACGCACTGTGAGCGCGTGATTATCCGGAATATCGCGCCATTTGCCCACATCTACCCAGGAGTCCTGCTCAAGCTGCCGGTCTACGCTTCGGCTCTTGATAGCCGCCAGGACGTGTAGCCCGCCAACAACAAGAACACTGGCGTACACCATCGCCGCGAGAATACCCGTTGTAGACTGCAGCATCGCACCGCTGGCCACATGAATGACCAGCAACGGATACGCTGCATAAACACTCATGTGCAGCGCTTTCCAAAAGGGCCCGCCTAAATTGGCATTCCAGTAGTCATGGCTGGTCGCGGCCATGAGAAACAGAATCAACAAGGCGACTGCACCAAATCTCTGAAACGGAAACTCGGAGATACTCTCGTAGCTGCCAGGTGAGGTGAAGACAGAGATCAAAGGGTTCTGAACGCCGAAACTGTGATACCAGATGATGGCTAAAATTGCATGCGTCAGTGCAACAAGAAACATCGACACGCCGAAATGCCGACGGTTGTATAGCAATGGCAGGAAGCGCTTATCCAGGCGCGCCAATGGGCCAATGCACAATATGATGGTCAGCATCAAAAACGCGCAGGTGGAAAACGCCCTGATCAGCAGAATCATCGGAGACAGTGCCTCGACACCAGAATGAGTGACAATACTGATCGCCATAAAGACGATAATATACAACGCAATGCCTATCCACAGCGTGATGTCGTAAATGGCTTTTTTGCGATTCCATTGCACCGTCACATAGCCATGACTCATGGCAGCGCTCCACGTTCACTCGGCGCTGGCGCCGACTCCACTGCTGGCGCCGGTAGCGGTGTGTTTTGCTGCGCCAGGTACACGAAAGCCAACAACGCGGGCAGTAACACTAACCAGATCAGGCCATGCGCTTTGCGATGAGCGCGTTTCATCGGGGCGCTCCTTTGATGACACGCTTGATTAGCACTGGCCACAGGGCGATTGACGCTGGCAACCACATCATGCGCACCCAAATGCTTGCACCCTGGGCGGATGAGTCAATACTGGCGTGGCCGCGGACGACAAAATAGGCGCCAAAGAGTAAGCCGATCAATAAATAAAGCGCCAACACTTGTAGCATATAAGACTCCCTGGTTTTTTATTTACAGCTCGTTATGCGTCAATACCACCAAAACGCACGCCGCTCAGCTCGGCCATGTCTTTCTTGAACGTAGTCAGATCGTGAAGAGCAAATTGATTGAGATGATCGTGGCCACAGGCTCGCGCCATCACTTGCATAGGCATTGTCATGTATGGACGCTCCCTAATATGCAAGGGCTTTTTGTCGTAAATAGCGATTTAGGTTTGCAGTCATGTATCCGGCCTGTTTGCGCGGCACTTTGACCGCTGGCCTTGATGGAATCCGCCTGTACTAGGTCGGAGGATAGACGCCCAGTCAACTTATCGAGCTCTGAACTCGGACAATACCTCGGGTTGGATCTATCCTGGATACCTTTTTCGCCATCACGTCATCTTCACCCTCGCAATTCCTTTATCTGACTTCGGTCTTTATTTACCGTAAAACGGCGTCAACTTAATCTCTGATGGCTCACCATAACGCAATGACAAACGAAATCACAGCGTATAAAGGCCATCGATTCCCGCAAGCAGTGATCGATCGAAACAACTTTCTCGTCTGGCTGTCCTGGTCCAGCGAAAGTTTGTTCCCCTGCTGGCGTGGCAATCGACTGAAGGATACCAGTGTTAGTCGACATCTTCACATTGCAAATGCTTCAGGATGGGCGCTTAGCGGACATCAACGTAAAACGAAATCAATCGACGCCAACAGTTGCCATCGATGTCGAGATATGCCGAAATGCTTTGGCTACGCCGCGCACCTCAAATCAACAATTGGCAGATGCTTCCGGCCCCTATGATAGCGCACATCAAGGCAAATGGGAGCGCCACCGAGAACGGCGACCGGTACATGTGGAGATGCGCGTCGTGAATGGCGCGGCCATCTCACGCGCGGTTCGTATCGAGGACGCTCACACGCCGGCAACAAACTATGATAGACCTCATGAGGCGTTTTGCCATTTAGCGATGAATGAGGTCGACTGCGATTGTACCAATTCGTAAAATACGTTAGCTCCAGCTGGAACGCGTCCGAGCGAAGTGGTACGAGTATGATGCGCGTACACTCGTTCTTGAGACTCAGGATGAATCGTTCAACGAGCGCGATACTCCCGTGCTGGCCAACGGCCCCGAAGCGGGGTGTGATCCCTTGGCGATCACACCAGTCCTTGAACACACCGCACCAGAACTGCTGACCCTTGTCGCAGATGATGTATTTTGGCATCGCGCCGGCGTCGACAATGGCGCTTTCGAGGAGGGACTGAATAGATAAGGATGCGGGATTGTTCCCGAATGTCGAAAACCCCACAACACGTCGCGAGTGGTGGTCAATGACAACCGCTACCCACCAGCAAAGCGGCCAGCACTGGGGTAATGCGAACGGCAGCCAAGGTGCCCAGAAGCCCGCCGATGTCGGCACGGCCGTGAGGTCGACATGCCAGACATGGTTGGGGCGCTTGGCGGTCACGATCCGAGTACTCAGTGCGGCATTCTCAGGCTCCGGCTGTGGAGCTTCCTTCAAGATCCGTCCAACCGTCGTTACCCCCAGATGCAGTCCTGCCCGGCACAGTGTCTCGGTGATCTTGACTTTGCCCATGCTGGGGTTCAAGGCCTTTAGACGCTGTACGATGTAGCGGACGAAGTCCGGAAATTTATTCACCGGCTCGCGCAATTGCAATAGTGCATTGGTGCCTTGTTCATCGATACGTTTCATCCAGGATGCAATCGTAGCCGGCGTCAGCAGGAAGTTTTCGGCCGTTTGTTTGAGGGACCAACCTCGCGCAGCACGAAGCTCAAGGATGGCCATGCGTTCATGGGGGCCATAGTGCGGCCGGCGTTGAGGCGCGATCTGCGACATGCGGGTATCCTTCAGGCGGAGCTCTTCGCATAGCAGAGCACACTCTTCGTGGAGCCGGTCATTCTCTGCCGCGAGTCGCACCCGCGCATTGATGCTGTCGGCAGCCCAGGCTCGTGCATATACAATCGAGTAGTGGGCCAGTGCGATCGCATAAAGAACCGCCGACTTAACGCAGCCCTGCCACGCCTTGGGAAGATCAATCTGCGGCGGCTGATGATTGGCGAGCATCGTGACCTCCGAAAACGAGTTCTTGAAAGTTCTTGGTGCAAGGATACAATAAGGTCGGCTGATTCAACAGCTTACGGTCAGGACGGTGAATCGAAAGATTCGGTGGACCAGGACAGTAGGCAATAATTCTGATATTTGGCGCCTGGTGAGAGTTAATTTGGCGATACCCTGTCTCGCGACAAAACCGTTATTTGCGTCTACGCGAACGCGTTGATCAGCAAGCCCAAGCGCCTTTGCGCGCTGAGTTCGATGTACGCCTTCTCGAGCAGCCGTGAAAGCATGCCGACGAGGCCGTCCGGAAGGGACGAGCGTCCCACCAGGAACACACGCACCGGTTTGTAATTTGTTCTCACCGCGTCCTCGAAGCGGCGCTGATCCTCGGCGTTGAAGTCGAACACACGCCCGTCCTTTGCACCGAAATCGAACCTGACTCCGAACTGCGTACGAAGGACGCTCGTGCCTGGCTTGAAGGCCTGTGAGACGGTGCGCTCGACCTCGCCGCGGAACTTGGTGAGTGCGGGGTCTCTGGCCTCGCCGAGCACGTTTTCCGAGAACAGCTCGTTCATGTTGTCAGCTACTCTCTTGACCGCCTCGGAGAGCTCGCGCGAGCGAGCGTTAGTGAGGCCTGACCTCGCCTTGGTTGGCCGGTAGATACCCTCGGAAATGCCAAGGGCGTAGAAGAAGCCCGTCGTGCCCTCTTCGATGGCGAGCGTGTTCTTCAAACCCTGGCGAAACAGCGTGAGGCGGTCGCCTGCTTGGGACCACCTCGCCGTTACCCCCGAATCGGAATCGTTGATCCTTGCAACCACGTCCTCGAGGGAGTCCGCGTCGACGTCGATAGCGATGCCGACGCCATTGAGCTCTAGGATTCCACTCTGCACACCCGAGAGCGCCGCGATGCTCGAGAGCACGCTTTCCGTCCCCTGCCCAGTCGGCTCGGAGTGGGTGCCCTCGGTTATGTTCAGTGCGACGAAGAACCCCGTGGCCCCGCCATCGAGCACGAGGTCGGTGCCGGCCTGGCTCGAGTTTATCAACACGCGCTGGCCCGACTCCTCCAGCGATGCGGTGACGCCTGCGCCGGAGGCGTTGATGCGCGCCAGGACGTCGAGCAGAGAGTCGGCCGCCGGATCGATGGAGATGTCGACACCGTTCACCGACACTGTGCCACTCTCCACTGCGGCGAAGGCCCCCACCAAGTCCATCTGCTTGGCGGCGTCGCTGTCGCGCCCCGGCTCCACCGCCGCCGCCGCGAGCTTGGTAGCAG
>JBPCXM010000065.1:0-3039 GCA_051008535.1 Pseudomonadales bacterium
GAGTACAACGCTGTGCTTGTCGATAATATTGCTAATGCGCTGATGTATCGCCTGCTTGTGATCATTTGCCTATAACTCTATAAATCATTATCGGTTTATGGGCTATCAGAAATATCGCGGCCTGCTGGCGAGACTACCTTAACGTCCGAATCGATGCAACGAACGTTTGAGTATTAAAACGACTGTGATACATTCGTTTCGAGGTTGTTAAAAACCATGAGCCACGTGCTGCACAGAAGTTTACTAAGCGATCCGCCGATGGCAGTACGCGGTGATGGCCCGTATATTATCGATGCCGATGGCAGTCGATATTTCGACGCCTGTGGTGGTGCTGCGGTCTCCAATCTTGGGCACAATCACGCGCATGTCGTTACAGCTATTCGGCGGCAAGCGCAAGCATTACCACCCTACGCCCACACTGCGTTCTTTACCACTCAGATACTCGAAGAGTTGGCTAACACATTTGTTACTCAAACAATAGGAATGGACAAGGTGCTGTTTGTATCCGGTGGTTCCGAAGCCATCGAGGCCGGCAGTGGCTTTTTTCAGCACGGCCCTACCTTTATGGGTCACGCGCTAGCCGCCGCCGTGCCGGTGCAGGAGGCAGCCAGTGAATAGTCCCGGCGGCACGCCGGTGTTTATTGCTGTAGCGCCAAACGGTGCGCGACACGGGAAGAGTGACCACCCCGGCGTGCCGATCAGTCCACGCGAGTTGGCTGAGACGGCGGTGACATGTGCTGAAGCTGGCGCCACCATGATCCATCTACACGTTCGTGACGAACACGGACGACACAGCTTGGAGCCCACGCACTACCGCCCCGCGATTCGCGAAGTAAGGCATGCCGTTGGTGATGCAATGCTCATTCAAGTAACGAGTGAAGCTGCGGGAATCTACACACCACAGCAGCAGATTCGTCTAATAGAAGCGTTGGTGCCAGATGGTGTTTCGCTGGCAATCCGCGAAATTTTTGCGAACGCTGCTGATAGCGATGCGGCCGCGCGCTTCCTCGAATCGCTACGACAACAGCGCACATTGCTGCAGTTCATTCTCTACGACCGTGAGGATGTACAGCGATACCAGCAGCTAATCGCAAACGGCGTAATTCCAGATAACCAACACAACGTGTTGTATGTTTTGGGGCGTTACTCGAACGCAGGTTCAACCCCGGAAGATCTGCACACGTTTATTGCTGAATTCAACAATGCGGCACCATGGATGGCCTGCGCATTTGGCCGGCAGGCGGTTAACGTCCTGACGGAAGCTGCATCCAGCGGTGGGCACGTCCGCATCGGTTTCGAGAACGGCTGGTTTCTGCCCGATGGCAGCGTCGCCTCCGACAACGCAGCGCTCGTCCGCACCATGGCTGCACGGGTACGCGAATCCGGCCATCGAGTCGCTAATGTGGCTGATGCACGCGCATTATTCTGACAGCCGGACTCTCCTCGCAGCTGGTCAAAGAACCCCTTTGTTTGCGGCGCTGCGGAGAGCGGATAGCAGTTTTTGATTGTTGTATCTTTCCAAGCTCAGATGCATGGCGTAATCGGGTAGATCGCCAGCAGATATCCAGGCAGCGCAAAGAGCGCCAGCTGCGCAAGCAGACATGCTTCCAAACCCCGACAATGCGCCAACCACAAATGCACCGTTGCCTCCCATCGGACCAATGAGTGGCCAATTCTCGCGCGTCATCGAGTAGTAGCCGCCGTAATGAATGCGGCGACCTGGAAACGAACCATTGTATTTTTTCAGTGCGGGATTGAGTGATGCCGCGCCGCGTAATACGATTTCGGGAAAGTGTGGGTCAAAATAGCGATCACTTTTTAGCTCTTGTTGAGGCTCGCTAGCTTGGCGGTTATACGCCCAGCCCAACTTCACCCATGACCCCTGCGTACCACCTTCAGGACGACAATGTATGCCGCCAGGCATTGGTCCGCTCAGCCAGGCCATATCCTGATCATCGGCAAGCAATTCTCGCTCTTCGGCAGTCCAGTCCAGTTCGTTGTCATCCAGATCGATCGAAAATGCCTGTTGTCTGGGTACTGCGGCATAGCGGTCGTCAAACGCTACCTTCTGCTGAAATATATTCTCGATCGGCAGATCTACACCGATCATTGCCGCCACTTTTTTGGCGAAGGGCCCGGCCGCGTTCACAACTATATCCGCATCAATTCGAGCCATACCATTGGCGCGGTCGATGTCCAGCATAAAATTCTGGTTGTATTCAATGTTTGTTACGTTGCCGACAGTTAGTTTGCCACCGGCTTCCTTAATTCGCTGCAGCATGTGTTCGGCCATTTGTTGGCTGTCGATCTCTCCCGCCCTGCGAATATGTACCACATTGCTTATCTCGTGGTTGAACGAGGGAAAGGTTTGTCGAATCAGATCCTGGTTTGACAGTACGTCAACACCATCGGGAGTGTGTGTCCATGCTGCAGAAATTGTCGGCTGGTAAGTTGTTGACGATGGGCCACCATGAACGCGAATCAAATCAGATTCTTCGCCGCCGTAACCGGCAACTAATTCTCGGAGTAATTCATCGATGTTTGCTCTGCGCGTTGCAACTGCATAGCCGCGTCTTGTCATCTTAAGAACATTAGAAGATTCCCGTGCAATGCGCTCCATCAGATCAATACTGTCATTGGTAAAGTTGACCATCGTTGGATGCGGCCACCAATTGCGATAGTTGTCTCCCGATTGTGCGCTGGTAAAACTCAGCGCTTGTCTGCTATCAATGAGCAGCACCGACTTTTTTTCATAAGCGGTGCACAAATAGTATGCGGTTGCGATGCCGGCCACGCCAGCACCGATTACCGCGATTTCCACGTCTTGGGTTAGTGTCATAGGCTCTGACTCAAAGCCGCAAATATAAGCATTCTCCTACAGAAAAACCAGCCATATGCGCTATTGCAGCAACATATCGCGCCGTAGAATGTGCTCATCAATCGCAGTGACGGTCACTGCGATCATCAGGAGTACGTCAAGATGGATCTTACAAAAACAAACCTTCGTTTTTCACTAGCACTACCACTCGCCTTGTTTAT
>JBPCXM010000066.1:0-36436 GCA_051008535.1 Pseudomonadales bacterium
ACTAATATCCGTGCCCGGAAACGCGACGTTCTCAAACGGCCAGTGATTCTTCAGCCAGCTACGCACCGCGCTTCGTAGCTTGTCTTCGTTGGTGAGGCTTGTCTGTTCAGGTGGCCGCGTCCACAAATAGACCTCGGCGTCGTAACCGACCTATTTAGTCGGGTCAATATACACGCAGCCGAGCACCTGCGATTCGTCCAAATTCACGACCGTATACGCAAACGATCGGCGCCGCTGGAATACCTTTTGGTGCCAACCAAGATCAATGAGGTTTTGTTCCAAAGTCAAATCGGTAGGCCAGGACGAATCGGGCCAAACCCCTTGAATATGTTCGGCGCTACTCATGACTGCATCGTAGTCTTTAATGACGTCGTTGACGGTCAACATACGTAGCCGAAAGTGTTTGGTCTTCAACGTTGCGGGCACTTCGAAGCCCTTCGGATCGAATGGGTGCTTCGATTCAGTGTTAGCCACGCCGAGCTGCAACAGAAAAACGAGCAAAGTAGATGTGATGATCCATGGCGTTACAACCGAATTCTCGTTCATTTTACGGGTAGCGTAAATGGCCAAATGCAAGAATATGCAGTATATCTGACACTCGTCCTGTTGTGTGGTAAGTCGTAATCGGTATACAGGTCGTCGGTAACGTCTGGTAATCCGCAAGTGAACGGTGCTAGATTGCCAGCTACTTAATGAAGCTTTCAGTTTATTCTGGTGATCGGTACGTATGCTCTACATCATCCTCTCCGTGGCATTTGCTGTTCTCGTTTATGCACCCAGCTTATGGGTTCGCATCATTATGCACAAACATAGTCGAATACTGAAAGACATGCCGGGAACGGGTGGCGAGCTTGCCGAGCATCTGGTACAGCGTTTCGAATTGGAGCCTGTTCGAGTGGAAAGAACCACAGAGTTTAATGATCACTATGATCCGGGGGCACAGGTGGTTCGCCTGAGTCCAAATAATTACGATGGTAAATCACTGACTGCTGTAGCGGTAGCTGCGCACGAGGTGGGACATGCGATACAGTTTCAGCGCAAGGAGCAAATTTCACGACTGCGCGTGAAGTATATTCCACTGGCAATGATGTTGAAAAAAACCGGCATTCTGCTGATGGCCTTAGTGCCAATTGTGGGGTTCGTTGTTAAAGCACCCGCCGCGGTGATAGGTGTAATCGTCGTCAGCATAGTTTTGCAGTTGCTAGGCGCACTAGCTTATCTGATCGTATTGCCTGAGGAAATGGATGCAAGTTTTAATAAGGCCATGCCAATTTTAGTGCAGGGAAATTATGTGCGCCAGCGCGACATACCGGCCGTGCAACGTGTACTGAAGGCAGCAGCGCTAACGTACTTTGCCGGAGCGCTCGTCGATGTGATCAATATAGGTCGCTGGCTTTCGGTGTTGCGGCGTTAAAGCCTGACCGCTGATCTGTATTGTTAGTTGAAAAAACGTTGCCGGTAGTCGCCAAAGGTGTCAGGCTAGCGCAAATGACGAGGTATGATATGTCTATTCACAATATGCTCGATCTAACTGGAAAAGTCGCCGTCGTTACTGGCGCTTCGCGGAGTATTGGCTCTGCCGTCACCAAGAGGCTGGCTGAGGCCGGAGCGAAAACGGTGGTTCATTATTATGATGACTTTGACAACGCCGATGGGGTGCGTAAGCACATCCGAAACCAAGGCGGAGAAGCTATATTGTGCAAAGGTGATTTGAGTGGCGAAGACGGGGCGAGCAATCTTATCGACAAAGCCTGTAGCGCATTTGGCTCATTAGATATACTGATCAACAACGCCGGTATTTACCCGAACAAGCCCTTTCTTGATCTCACACTGGGCGATTGGCGCGCCATGTATGCGGCCAATGTGGAAACCGCGTTTTTATGCACGAAACTCGCCAGTGACCGTATGAAGGCGGCCGGTGGTGGTGCGATTGTCAATATAGGATCGCTCTCGGCTCTTCACCCCAGCGATGAACATGCGCATTACAGCTCAAGCAAAGCCGCGATCGTCAGTTTTACACGTGCCGCCGCGCAGGAACTCGGAGTCCATGGTATCCGCGTCAACGCAGTGTCACCCGGACTGATCTCGCGACCGGGGATAGAAGAGCAATGGCCCGAAGGGGTGGGGCGCTGGCAGGCCAAGGCACCACTAAAACGTGTCGGTGAACCGGCAGACATTGCCGATGCCTGCTTGTATCTGGTGTCACCGCTATCCCAATGGGTGTCTGGTCACAACCTCGTGGTTGATGGCGGCATTTCGGCCGCTAATATTTACTAAGCGCGGGAGAATGTATTACAAGTTACACTGTGCGGCAGAATAAGGCTACATCAGACGCCGTGTCATTTGAAATGTCCGGGCAGCTCAGCAGGAAAATCTCTGTGCCGTGTATCGTGCCCATGACTTGCCTACAACGTGCGCTGACACCGGCACGCAACAACAATCGATAGAAATTAATCCCTTCATCTCTGAGGGGATCGCATTCGTTGACGCTGATCATGGTCGATACCAGCCCTTTGACGTCCTAGTCAGTGGCGAATCCGGGCCAGGCAAGAGGATTTTCTTTTTCTAGCTCCTCGATGCCATACGCCATCGCGCCAGTGTTGTTGTGAAGATCCAGCAGCAGGCCGTTGTTCTCAACCGATGAGTTAACAGCAGTTTTGTAACGATATTGCGTGAATACTTTCCATACTCGTGACAAATGCTACTACTCAACCACTCAATACTTACCGATAGTTCATAGTCATAATCGAAAAAAGATCGTTTTTAGTATGTTTATTCTAGCTACTGCACGTATCTTTCACACCGTTGATTAAATTAATTCAGGAGAAGATCATGGCTACAGCGAAAACTACTGCGAAGAAAACCACTGTTAAGAAGCGTACTGCTAAGAAAACAACCACTAGTAAGCAGAAAGCCAACACTTCGACTATAGAGGATTTTTCGAGCACAATGCGTGATGCGACAGATGCAGGCCTTGGGTTCTACGGTACTATCTACGACGAAGTACAAGACCGTGTTGCTCAACTACGCAAAGCGGCGCCTAAGCAATGGAATGCCTATATTAAACGCGGCCAAAAAGTACGCAAAGACATCAATAATAAGATTGACACCCCAGATTTCCCAGTCAATTTTGATAGAGATGAAGTGCGTGAGCAAGTACAAAGCATGGTAGAAAAGGTGAAAACCTTGCTGACCCCAGCGCAAGCCTAAGTGCCTGCTGTACAAGCTGCTTGCACAACAAGTAAAGCTCGAGGGAAGTATGGCGACATGGATGTCATCTTGTCCTTCAGAGGTACCCTAGTATTCCTTGACGGGGTACAGTGATGACCAAGGGCCACCCCTTTAATCGCGAAGATTTTTTCAGCGTATTCGATAATCTTCCCGGCATCGTCTCGTGCGCAGTCGAACAGCCGGCCTCCCAGGTTTTTTTTCAATCCGAACTGGCGAGTGAATACAACGCCTTCGTTCTCTACGATATGCCCGGGATGAATTTTCAGTCCACAGATACGGAAAATATTCGCGGCGTTGTGCCGGAATGTATCCCGCCTTCGGAAAAATTTAAGCAAGTTTTTCTGAAATTACTGGAGTGTGGCCACGGATTCGTTTTCTTGCATCATTTGATCGCAGCCGGCTGGCCTGGCCGGAATATGCTGAGATCGTCGGCGGCAGGTTTTTGTATAAGCCGGATACAATTCGCGGCGAGGCGTATCCGGATTCCGGTTATCGCCATGATGTATCGCATCGTGTATCGATAGAAAACGAACACCCGGTCACCGCTGATGTGAATTCGCAATTTACCATTACAGACGAACTCTATCTCGCACATGCGTTTACCGATAGCCTTACTCCACTGTTGAGCAGCGATTATGATTTTGTGTAAGATAATTTCTATTCGGCCCAACAGGCGGTGCAGGGTAACATGTATAGTCGAGAGGGTTGGCGCCACGCACCAGGGCATAATCTAATTGGCTGGATTAAGCACTACCGCAACAGTCTAATCGTCTATTTGCAATGTGGTGACAGCGAGACGGCCTATAAAAATCCTGATTTCAGGAAATTGCTAACGAATGCGATCCACTGGGTAGCCAGTGACACGGCGAAGCAGTGGGCCCGGGAACGAAATCACTAATTATTGCAGGTTTGCTTTGGCTTCATTTGAAAAGAGGAGCGAAAAATGAAAGCGGCAGTATTTAAACAAGTTGGCGCACCACTACAGGTTGAGGATATTGCCGACCCAGCACCGGCTGCTTCCGAATTGGTATTAAAAGTAGGCTTTTGTGGCGTTTGCGGTACCGACTTGCACGCCACCCGTGAAGGTTTGACCACTGCATGTTGTGGCCAGGTGCTGGGACATGAATATGTTGGCGAAATCGTTGAGGTAGGAAGAGAAGCGGTGGGGAGTTGGCAGTTGGAAGATCGCGTGTGCGCCATGCCCTTTATCGGCTGCGGTAAATGCACGGCCTGTGCCATTGGACATTTCTTCGAATGCCAGAACAAGAAAACCACCGGCGTTGATGTACAGGGCGGGTTTGCCGAATACGTTGCCACCGGGTCGAGAGAGACGATTTTGTTGCCGGAAGCGCTGCAATTACAAACGGCCGCTCTGATCGAGCCCTTGGCCGTGGGCTTACATGCAGTCAGAGTCGCGAATGTGAAAGCAGGTAGTCGGGTATTAATTATGGGTGCAGGGCCCATTGGTTTGACAGTCGCCTTATGGGCTAGGTTTTTTGGCGCTCGTGAGGTCGTGGTCAGCGAACTGGCGCACGCACGGTTAGGGTTGGCGAAAGCAATGGGCGCCACCCACGTTGTGCAACCCGACACAAAAGCGGGTGCGGCAGGCCTGTTGGAGCAATTTACTGACGTCGCTGGTGGCGCTCCGGAGACTATATTCGAGTGTGTTGGCGCGCCGGGCCTGTTGCAACAATGCATTGAAATGGCGCCGCAGCGAGGGAAAATTATTCCAGTGGGAGTCTGTGAGCAAGCCGATAGTATTCTTCCGTTTTTCGGCCTGGTTAAGGAATTACAGATTCAATTCGCCATCGCCTATACGAAAGATGACTTTGAAACATGCGTAGCAATGTTAACGGAACGGCGTATTAATGTTACACCCATGGTTACTGATGTTGTGAGTCTAGATGAGTTGCCACAGGCCTTCGAGGCCCTGAGAACACCTAGTCATCAGTGCAAGGTGCTGGCTAAGCTGGGTTAAGTTGCTGAACTCATTGCAGCCGTCCGTGGGAATGACAAACTCATGATAAATATCATCTTCAGACCGTATTGCAGTGCGGACTGCCAGGCTTGTACCCAAATTTTCGATGCAAATTGCCCGCAGTTTTTTGCCCCCAATGAGCGTCAGGAATACGATAGCTTCCTTACAGATGTGCCGGAGGGTTATGAAGTCTGTGAAGCAGCCGGCCGGGTATGCGGAGCTTTCGGACTATTTGACGAAGGCGACTATGAGAAGAGGCTCAATTGGATATTGCTCGATCCACAATCGCAGGGTCTAGGCATCGGCTTAAAGATCATGGAGCGGGTGGTGCACTTGGGCCGTGCGTCTGAAACAAGAATAGTGAGAATTGCGGCGAGTCATAAATCCGCACCTTTTTTCGCCAAGTTCGGCGCAACGATCATCTCATCCACCAAGGATGGATGGGGGCCAGACATGGACCGGGTAGATATGGCGCTTACACTTTGACGCATTGAACGCATTCAATGTTTTGAAGTATCGGTGCGTCCAGCTCTCGAAAACAGACACGAGAACTCATTACTAACTCATACGGTATAACAAGAAGTGCAATGGTATTTCAAGTACCAACAAAAATAGAAACTGAACGAACCTTGCTTCGTCAGCCCTATGGAAATGATTGGGTAGCACTGCACAAATATTATTCGGATGCAAAAGCGACAAGGTATACGGTTGGTAAGCCACTTTCAGAAGGCGAAAGTTGGAGGACAGTGGCGAGTATGATTGGTCATTGGCACATTCATGGTTATGGTCCATACGTTATCGAGGAAAAACAAAGTCAAACAGTTATTGGGGTTACAGGGTTTTGGTATCCCGGTGATTGGCCAGAACCCGAAATTAAGTGGGGCCTTGTAAGAGACTATTGGGGGAAAGGCTACGCGAGTGAGGCCGCCAGGTCTGTACTCTTTGCGGCGGATAAGTCAATACCGGAAATAAGCCTTATTAGTCTTATACATTCTGAAAATTTACCGTCGATAAAATTGGCTCTAGCGTTGGAGGCTGTGTTTGAGAAAGAAATTACCTTTCGAGCCAGTCAATTCCATATCTATCGCCATATGGCAAAGAAGTAGTCGGATAACCGAAGGGTTTGAGATCGGGCGACGAACCTCTGTTCTCTATTCAATTCGCAGTCTCGTTCAGCGCGTTGCTTGTGCGGTGGCTATCCCTGGGGTAGGCTGTCATTTTGGCGCCAGGACAAGACACACAACAATAAGGATTCGACACATGCGTTCCAGAAAATTGCAGTTGGTCCCGATTCTACTTCTCCTAGTGCAGCCCGCATTGACGTTTGCACAGGATGACACGGTCTATCTTGTTGCTGGCGCGCTAATCGATACGCTAACCGGCCAGCGTATTTCTGATCCAGTTGTCGAAATTCGCGATGACCGTATCGTTTCGGTTGCCTTAGGAGGATCCGTTCCTCCAGACGCCAAAATCATCGACCTTGGCGGAGCGACCATCTTGCCCGGCCTTGCCGATTTACACGCCCACTTAACTTACTACTCAACGGACTTTGGGTATCAGTCACTGTCGATCTCGAAAACCGACGAGGCGGTACGTGGTGTCGTTAATGCTCGAAAGACGCTCATGGCGGGATTCACCGCAGCACGCAACCTGGGCGCCTCAGGCTATTCCGACGTATCCTTGCGCGAAGCGATCAACGACGGCCACATCTTGGGACCGAGGCTCCAAGTGTCGGGTCCCGCGCTCGGCAGTACCGGCGGCCACTGTGATACAAACTTGTTGGCCAGCGACTTTGGTGCCAGCTCCGAGGGTGTCGCAGACGGACCATGGGCCGCGCGACGACAAGTGCGCGAAAACAAAAAATACGGTGCCGACGTGATCAAGTTTTGCGCGACCGGAGGTGTCCTCAGTAAAGGGACGAATCCCGGCGCTCGTCAGTACACGTTAGAGGAGATGCAGGCGATCGTCGACGAGGCTCACGCGCTGGGCATGCCGGTCGCGGCGCATGCTCATGGCACAGAAGGCATTCATTTCGCAATCAGTGCCGGCGTCGATTCCATAGAACACTCCAGCCTGATAGATAAGGAAGGTTTAAAACTAGCGAAACGCAATGGAACGTTTCTCTCTGTCAATGCGTACACGCCCATTTATATGGTCGAGAACGGCGAAGCTATGGGTATCCTTCCAGAATCTCTCGACAAGGCGCGCAACCTCGCAGAAAAGCGCTTGCAAAGGTATCGCGAGGCCATCAAGGCTAACGCGAAGATTGTTTACGGTACCGATTCCGCGACCTACCCGCATGGCGACAATGCAAAGCAGTTGTCCGTGTACGTGGAGCTAGGTATGTCGCCGCTGGAGGCTATTCAGTCTGCAACGACTGTCGCGGCCGAGTCCCTCGGCTGGACCGGCGCTACCGGCGTCGTCGCGCAGGGTTATTTCGCCGACATCATCGCGGTCGAAGGTAATCCACTTGAAAACATTAGCGTATTGGAAGACGTCATATTCGTCATGAAAGGCGGAGAGGTGATTAAATCATCTGAATGATTATTGGCTCGGAAGGCCACCCGGGGTCGAACCCGCCGGGAGTAAAATGTTCGCCGGGAAGTTACTAATGGTCTCGGTAAAGCCAAGACATGTCGGCGTTATCGTCCTCATCGTAACCCCGGGAACCATCTCAACCTTGCAGTCATAACCCTTTTCAAGAATAATTTTGTCAATGTTTGCCATTAGTGAGGCTGAATCCCACGGCCAATCGGCAACCTCAATATGGTCGCAATATTGTCGCAGGGCCTTGGTGCACGGTTCCGCGCAGCGCCCACTTTCGGCTATGATATTGTGTCATTTTCAAGTAGTGTAGCAGCCAGTACTCTCAATATCTGCTTCTCAAGTTTGAGTGAGGTAGAGTATTTACTAATCCTAGGATGCTACGCCCAAAGATTCAATAACTTGCGCGAATAAGCTGAGCAGTGGTTCATATGCACCCATATTGACGCATTTCTCTGCGAGAAAAGTCTAAAATAACAACATCGAACTACTAGTCACCGCGGTGTCATCTATTGTCGGAGAGAGGACATGTCAGAAGAAAGCTTTAAAGAAGAATCGCTTCGTTATCACCGCGAGCCCAAGCCTGGCAAATTGGCAATAACAGCCACCACACCGTTGGCGACCCAAGGGGATTTGGCACGCGCCTACTCGCCGGGTGTTGCCTACGCGTGTAACTTAATCGAGGAAGACCCCGCCGAGGCGGCGAATATGACCGCTAGGGGCAACCTGGTGGGCGTAATATCGAATGGTACGGCCGTGTTGGGCTTGGGTAACATCGGGGCTTTGGCCTCGAAACCGGTCATGGAAGGCAAGGCCGTGCTATTCAAGAAGTTCGCTAATATCGATGTGTTTGATATTGAGGTCGATGAGACCGATGTCGACAAGTTTGTGGATATAGTAGCCGCACTGGAACCAACCTTCGGTGGCGTCAACCTGGAGGACATCAAGGCGCCGCAATGTTTCGAGATTGAGAGACAGTGCCGTGAGCGCATGAACATACCGGTATTTCACGACGATCAGCACGGCACGGCGATCGTGGCCGCGGCGGCGGTGTATAACGGCTTGCGCATTGTTGGCAAGGATATCAAAGACGTCACCTTAGTAGCCTCCGGTGCCGGTGCGGCGAGCATTGCTTGTATCAATCTCGTGGTGAGCATGGGCTTGCGCAAAGAAAACGTCACTATCTGCGATAGCCGCGGCGTAGTTTACAAAGGTCGCGCGGATGGCCTGAACGAATACAAGGAAGTGTATGCGCAGGACACCGACAATCGCAGCTTGGGCGATGCCATCGAAGGTGCCGACATATTCTTTGGTCTGTCCGGGCCTGGCGCCCTAAATGGGGATATGGTCACGAAGATGGCCGACAAGCCGCTGATTCTGGCGATGGCAAACCCGGTTCCTGAGATTCTTCCTGAGGAAGCCAAGGCGGCCCGACCCGACTGTATCATGGCCACTGGCCGCTCCGATTACCCCAATCAGGTCAATAATGTGCTGTGCTTTCCCTTCATTTTTCGTGGCGCGCTGGACTGCGGCGCCAGCACCATCAATGAAGCGATGAAAATCGCTTGCGTCAAAGCGATAGCGGACTTGGCAACACAGGAATCGACCGCGGAGGTGGCCAAAGCCTATGCGGGAGAACAACTGAAATTTGGGTCCGACTACATCATTCCCAAGCCGTTTGATCCGCGACTGATCGAAAATGTGCCGGTTGCGGTCGTACAGGCCGCGATGGAAAGCGGTGTGGCCACCCGTCCGATTGAAGACCTGCAAGCTTATCGCAACAAGTTAAGCCAGTACGTGGTGCGCTCCGGCTTATTCATGCAACCCATCGTCGACATGGCCAAACGCGGTCAGGAGCGGCTGGTATATGCCCAAGGTGAGGATGATACCGTGTTGCACGCGGTGCAGCAGGTGCTGGACGAGGAAATTGCGTCGCCTATTCTAGTGGGCCGGCCCGAATTCATTCAAAGCTGCATTGATCGCCTGGGGTTGCGCCTGGAGTTGGGTAACAACGTGGAGGTGGTTAATCCCGAAGATAGTGCCGTGTGTGACGCTATGGCTGAACGCTACCATGCCATTGTCGGTCGCCGGGGGAGTTCGGCTAACGCATGTCGCACCATTATGCGTACCCAGCCTACTGCGCTTGCGGCAATGTTGGTTGTCGAAGGTGAGGCCGATGGCTTGATTTGCGGCAAAGTGGG
Organism: Pseudomonadales bacterium; assembly: GCA_051008535.1. Lineage (GTDB taxonomy): Bacteria > Pseudomonadota > Gammaproteobacteria > Pseudomonadales > JAUIET01 > JBBKXJ01. The sequence continues at coordinate 9,955 of JBPCXM010000066.1, forward strand.
GCGCTTCGATGACCATCTTCGCCACATCATGCAGATCATTGGGCTGCGTTCGAAAGACGCCCATATCTCATCGCTGGCAACCGTGATTCTGGATGATGGACCGCTATTCCTGGCCGATTGTTTTATCGATGTGGATCCCACGTTGGAACAAATTGTGGAAACCACCCAATCGGCTATTAAGCAAGTGCGCCGTTTTGGGATCACACCGAAAGTAGCCCTATTGTCGCACTCGAATTTTGGTACGACTTCTGCACCGTCCGCCGTAAAAATGCGCAAGGCCGCCGAGATATTGCGCGAGATATTGCCAGATGTTGAAATTGATGGCGAAATGCGCGCGACGGCGGCGCTGAATAGTGATTACCGCGAATCGATTTTTCAGCACAGCAAGCTGACCGGTAGTGCCAACCTGCTGATCTGCCCGAACCTTGATTCAGCGAATATTGCACTGAGCTTATTGCGGCGTAAGGCGAATGGCTTGCTGGTCGGGCCTTTTCTGTCTGGGCTGGCGAAACCGGCACACGTGTTAGTCAACTCGGCATCGCCACGCGGCATTTTTAATATGAGCGCCTTGGCCTCTGCAGATATCGTGCTTTATAAGGAAAGCCGCGCGTAATTATCACAGCCATACCCTCGTATCAACGGCGCCAGCGGCAAAATTGGTAGTTGGGAGAGCATAAAAAAGTGGGTGGGTTGAGGGAGAGCATTGTAAATCCCGGGGTGCTGTTAGGGGTAGCGCCGTTTGACCGTGTCGATGGCGAATTAATGATTCAGGCGGCCTGCGGGAGCTCAAACAGCCCATGACAATGGGCCTGGCATCGAAAATAACCAAGATCAGCGGTACTTTCATCTCTGTTTTCCGCCGATAATCTATGAGGCATTCAGAGATTGGGCCAGCCTCACTTTTTTTTCTAACATCAATTTCAGCAACGACTGGGGCTATAAAGCATTGGACATTGGGATTAGAATATTGGGTTGCAACCGTCAAATGGTCGCGAAAATCTCGGACAGCAAGGGTAAGACAACCCGTGAAGATGCGGCGTATCTAACCCATTTAGTGCAGGTAATTAAGCTGACGCGTTAACAGAAACCAACCGATCGGGAGGATTCACTATGTCAACTGATCAAATCGAAATCGGAGATTACGGGGTAATACCGCCCACCACGAGCAGCATGTTTGAGGACGAGTGCGTCGGAAATGAGCTCGTTTCGACCCATGGTATAGTGGTGAGCATGATAGAAAATGATGAGGTGTACGTCCGTGAATGGTCTGTCAGCTCCCATTTTGAAGGAGCCAATGCGTTGGAGAAGTTTGAGGAAGCTAGGCAGCAGTATGACTTTGACTTCAAATTTTCTCCGCAACGGGAGATGACTGACAACGACGAGCTCGGTGGCGGCGATGCGGTGCTAAAACAGCAACTGAAGAAGCAGCTGAAACAGCAAACAGGCCATTAAAACTCGATCAAGACTGCTCTTAAGCGATCGGCTCAACTTTTTATGCGCGCCTACCATAACTTTTTTTTGTGTGTTGGCTCGCGGCTATCGCAGCAAACGCATAGGCCGTACTCGCCAGTAGCATGACCCAGATGAATCCTGCTTCGACGGCAATGATTGCTGCCAGCGGGGTCGCGACGACCGACAAACAACCGTTGATACCCCAGGCCCAGGACACCTGAGATTCCTGCCGTTGTGCCAGACGGCGCAGCCCCGTAGGAAAGGGAAATCCCATCAGCAGTGCCGCCGGCGGCGCGATTAATATCCATTGTGTCAACCTTGCTGCAGACCCCAGTGGTCTATCACCTGAAATATCTAGACAATCCACTGGTCACGTATTAGAAGCGCTGAGATACAGCTGAAGAAGACTTGGATTGATGGGAACGGTTTACACTACAACGCATTGCATACCGCTTGGTCCCGGAGCAACTCTGATGGCATGTTTTATCAACGGCGTTCGCAAGGGTCGTGGACCGCGACCGCGATAACACACCCGTTGACGAATGCTGATATGCCTCGGCAATGCCCGAAGTCACTTGTCGGTGAGGAGGGTTGGTTAGTCAGCATGTGATCAATCCTCCTGACAGAGCATTGAATCAAACTGACGGTTTTATGACGATCATCTGTTGGAAGCGTCAAAATACAGTCGTCCTTCCATGCTACGGCAGCACTTGTCGTTTTGTTATTCAATACCGAGCTGATGCAATTCAAGCCCTCTATCTTACAAAGTATCGACCAGTGTGATTGCCGATTGCGCTGTCAGCGCAGAGTTTCAATTTGAATGCCTTATCTGAGAGCCAGGTAAAAAAGGTGAAAGAGGAGTGTCTATCATAGCTGGTTCTGACTGGCGAAACATCGTTAGGAGATGCACACTGTGAGTACCGCGTCTGTTATCATGCCGAACGAATTCAGCAAGGGAATGACTACGTACTGTTATTTCCAACAGCCATGCACGCAATGCATAGCGTCGACTCATCAGTCAGTTGTAAGGAACAGTTTGGTGGGCTGCGGAAATATTACAACCTGGAAGATGCGTGAATTTTTTGACCCCACGGGTTGACAAAATAACGGCTGGGTGTAGTTCAACGCTGCGGTATCTTCCGACCAATGCTTGAGGTTCTGTAGGATCAATGAATATGCCTTGTTTCAAAGGGGTTAATCCGTGTCGTTGAGAATCGCCAGTTACCAGGTCGATGAACTAATTTATGAAAGCGATAACTCGCTGGTGTATCGAGGCCATCAAGAGGAAGGTGGCCAGAAAGCGATCCTCAAGGTATTGAAGCAAGATTATCCTACCCCACAAGAGTTGACCCGATATAAACAAGAATATCAGCTCACACATGACTTAGAAGCGCCGAACGTTGTCCGCGCATATGGCTTGGAGAAATATCAAAATACTCTGGTGATCTTTTTGGAAGATTTTGGTGGACACTCCCTAAGCTTGTTGTTCGAAAACCAACAATTGCCTATCAAGCAATTCCTGGAATTGGCCGTTCTAATCACTGAGGCTTTGCAACAAGTTCATAAAGCTAATGTCATCCATAAGGATATAAACCCCTCAAATATCATTTTGAATCAGAAAACGGGACAGTTAAAACTGATCGATTTTGGTATTTCGACCAAGCTATCTCGCGAAAATCTAACGATACAAAACCCGAGGGGGTTAGAAGGAACCTTGCCTTATATGTCCCCTGAACAGACGGGCCGTATGAACCGTTTTCTGGATTATCGAACTGATTTGTACTCCTTGGGAGCGACATTTTATAAATTGCTAACAGGCCGTGCGCCGTTTGAGGGAGACGATGCGCTGGAGATCGTGCATCAGCATCTTGCGAAATCTCCCAAACTGCCACAGAGGGAATCGAAAATACCCGAGGTTGTGTCAGAAATCGTGTTAAAGCTGCTCGCCAAGAATGCGGAAGATAGATACCAATCCGCCCAGAGCATAAAGGCTGACTTAGAGATATGCTTAACACAATGGCAAGAGATTGGTCAGATTGAGCCTTTTACGCTGGCACAGCAGGCGACGATAGGTAATTTCCAAATATCCCAGAAGCTCTATGGCCGCGAAACGGAAATCAAGAAGCTTGTCACGGCCTTTGAGCAAGTCAGTCAAGGCAATAAGAAACTCATGCTGGTGGCAGGCTATTCGGGAATTGGTAAAACATCGTTAGTGCAAGAGGTTCATAGGTTTGTAACCCAACAGCGAGGCTACTATATCGCCGGAAAATTCGACCAACTTCAACGTAACATTCCCTACAGAGCAATCGCGAGCGCCTTTCAAGATTTGGTAAGGCAACTATTGACCGAAAGTGAAACCGAGCTTCAGCAATGGAAAGAAAAACTCTTAGCTAGCCTCGGGCAAAATGGTCAACTTATTATTGATGTCATTCCGGAAGTAGAATGGATTATTGGCGAGCAACCGCCCATGCCGGAATTAGCCCCCATCGAAGCACAGAACATTTTCAACTTGGTGTTTCAAAGGTTCATCCAGGTCTTTTGTCAGGCAGAACATCCCTTGATTATCTTTCTGGACGATTTGCAATGGGCGGACCTAGCAACTCTGAAACTAATGAAACTAATGCTACAAGATGAGGATACCAGCCATCTGTTTTTAATCGGCGCGTACCGAGACAATGAAGTTCAGCCGACCCATTCTTTGATGGTCACGGTAGAGGAATTGCGGGAAAGCGGGAGCGCCATCGACCAAATTACCCTATCTCCCTTGAGCCTGTCTCAGTTGACACTGTTAGTCGCAGATACCTTGTCGCAAGCGTCTGCAACCGTCGAGCCACTGGCAAAACTGATAATGGACAAAACACAGGGCAATCCCTTCTTTATCAATCAATTTCTCAGTACACTACACCAGGAAGATTTGCTTATCTTTAATTCAAAACGGCTTGCCTGGCAATGGGACCTCGACCAAATTGAGGCAATGGGTGTCACGGATGATGTGGCCGATTTAATGGGCCGAAACCTCAAGAAAATGCCTGAGCATACCCAGAGTGCCCTCCGTTTAGCAGCTTGTATCGGCAACCAATTTGACTTGAACACCTTAGCGATTATCCAGGAGCGGTCTGGTGTAGAAACCTTTTCTAACCTTTCCCCAGCCCTATTTGATGGGCTCATCCAGCCGCTGTCTGCGTTTGAAGTAGCCGATCAACAAGAAATTGACTCGTCTCTGGTTATTCATGACTACAAATTTCTCCACGACCGGGTGCAGCAAGCGGCTTATGCGTTGATTGATGAAGACCAGAGAAAAACAGTTCATCTCAAAATTGGACGGTTATTGTTAGCTAATATGACTGCCGAAGAACGGGAAGACAGGCTATTCGAATTGGTTGACCATTTCAATCAGGGGCAGGAAAGCATTACAGAAGATGAGGAAATTGAACTGCTCAAATTGAACTTAGAAGCGGGCCGTAGAGCGAAAGAAGCCACAGCATACGCGGCGGCGCAACGCTATTTGATGACCGCATTGAAAGGTTTTAAAGGCGATATTTGGGCAGACCAGTATGACCTGGCTTTCGCATTGCATGAGGAAGTCATCGAAGTTGAGTACCTCAACAGCAATATTGAAGAGTCAAAAGCCTTGATTGAGGTGGCCCTGGAGCGTACCAGAACAGCCGTTGAAAAGGCCAAATTGCTCCATAGCCGTGTGCTAATTTTTACCCTTCAAGCCAAATATGAGGACGCAATAGTAGCGCTGCGTGATGCGCTGGCCCTGCTGAATATCACTTTACCTGATGAAGGCGGTTACGAATCGGCTCTTGAAGTGGAAATGAGCAAAATTGAAACCTATTTTGAAAATCGCCCGATTGCTTCTGCAATCGATAAACCGGAAATAGCAAACGCAGAGAAAAGGCAGATCGTCACCCTGGTAAACGGTGCCATGCCAGCCGTCTTTCTCGCAAATCGGTTGGATCTATTTAGTGTGATGGTAGCGAAAGGGGTCAACACCTGTCTACAACACGGGTATACCACCAAAGCCCCATATGTCTTTTCTGGTTATGGTATTGTCCTTGTGGCAAAGTTCAAGGAGTATCAAACCGCATATGAGTTTAGTCAATTAGCATTGAATATCAGTGAGAAACTCAATGATCTGGCTAGTAGATGCCAGGCCAGTGAAGTGCACATTGCGCATATCCATCACTGGTCGAGATCGTTGGCCACTTCGATTCCATTTTGTAATGAGTCCTATCAAGCTGGTTTGCTTTCAGGTGGTGTTCAATGGTTGAGCTATCTTTGTATGTTCAAAACCTATAATCAAGCTGCCAGCGGTAAGAGACTTGAACGTCTCCTCGATCAAGAGATCCACGAAGGGCTAGTTTTTACCAGGAAGATGAAAAACCAGATGGCCAATGATGTGATCCTGGGAGCTCAACTGGCAACCTGGAATTTACTGGGGATGACTTCAGACAAGTTTTCCTTTCAAACCACAGACATCGACGAAGCCCAGTATATAGAACGGTGTCAGACGAATCGAAGTATGTTGGGCCTGTGCTTATACAAGATTCTCAAGGCCCAAATTTTCTATTTATATGGCCGGCTAGATGAGGCTCATCAGTATGGAGAGGAAGCGGGCGAACTACTCGCTATTCCAAGCTTTATTGCCGTGGCTGAACACAATTTTTACATGTCATTAATCTTAGCTGCGCGCTATCTGCATGCTTCAGCAGAAGACCAAAGCGCATATTGGCAGAGATTAGAAGCCAATCAGGTACAGATGAAAAACTGGGCCGATAATTGCGAAGCAAATTTTCACCATAAATATCTTTTGGTGGCGGCAGAGATGGCTCGCCTCTCCGGTCAAAATTCTGAGGCGGTTGAATTATATAATCAGGCCATTCAGTCAGCCAAAGCGAATGACTTTACGCAAAATGAAGCCCTGGCGAACGAGTTGGCGGGTAAATTTTGGCTCAGCCAGGGACAACACCAATACGCCGCCATCCACATGACTGAAGCCCACTACGGTTATCAACTGTGGGGCGCGAAACGAAAAGCGGCCGATTTCATCGAACGATACCCTGAGTTACTCGCCAGAAGATCAGTAACTACCTCGCAAGACGCCTTGTTGACGACGAGAACTGCAATTTCCACCATCGCCGGCCAATCAGGGGCCTTGGACCTGACAACGATCCTTAGGTCCTCGCAAGCTATTTACAGCGAAATTGACCTTGAGAAGTTGCTGATAGCATTAATCAATAATGCGATTGAAAATGCCGGCGCCCAACGGGGCTGTCTCATTCTGGAAAAAGATGAACAATGGGTTATCGAAGCGGATGCGTCCGTTGGTCAAGAAGAAACAGCCGTCCTACAATCCATTCCAATAGATAGCATGGATCGTGGCGCCGACCAGTCCTGCCTGGTTTCAAGCGCCATCGTTCACTATGTCATTAGAACTGGAGAATACGTTGTTCTCAGGGATGCCTCGCAGGACGAACAATTCTCCACTGACGTGTATATATCCAACCAACAAGCGCGCTCGGTCTTATGTATGCCGCTTGTTAACCAAGGCCAAGTGAGCGGTATTCTGTACCTGGAAAATAATCTCAATGCGGGTGCTTTTACCGTTGATCGTTTGGCGGTGTTGGAAGTGCTGTCGTCCCAGATGGCGATCTCGTTGGATAAGGCCAGACTATACCGCGATTTGCAACAACATCGGGCCCACCTAGCAGAGTTGGTCGAGGAACTGGAGACCAAGAATATGGAATTAGAGCGTTTCGTTTACACCGTGTCCCACGAGCTCAAAAGTCCCCTGGTAACAATCTCTGGTTTTGCGGGTATATTATTAAATGATGTTGCTGAGAGGAATAGCGAGAGGATGGAAAACGATGTCCAGCACATTACGTCGGCAATCGACACCATGTCCAATCTGCTCACTGAATTGTTAGAAATGTCCCGCATCGGTCGCGTTGTCAATCCCTCAGAATCGATTGCTCTGAGCGAATTGGTGCAGCACGCCTGGAATTTTGTTTCCTTACAAGCTGCCGAGCGCGATGTCACAATTGTGGTTTTGCCCGACTTGCCGGTTGTCTACGGGGACCGAGTTCGCCTGCGCGAGGTGCTGCAGAATCTGATTGAAAATGCAATCAAATTCAGGGGCGACAATCCAGAGCCGCGCATAGAGATCGGGTCACGGGATGAGGGGGCAGAGGTGGTCTGCTATGTGCGGGATAACGGTTTAGGCATTAACCCGGACTATCATGAGAGAATTTTTGATTTATTCGAGCGCTTGGACCCAAAAGTTGACGGTACGGGGATCGGGTTGGCTTTAGCACGTCGGATTGTGGAGCTGCATGGCGGAAAACTGTGGGTCGAATCGGAGGGCGTAGGTAAAGGCAGCACGTTCTTTTTCACAATTCCACAGGTCAAAGAGAGCCAGTTGATCCACCCGGCAATCCATGACCTGGAATCTGCAACGGTTTGTTGACGAATTTCATTAACTAGCCTGGCTTACTAATCCGTCTTGCCGATAAAGGAGGTCTCTGAGTACACTACCATTACTGATAAAACAGCGATTCTCGGCATACCGATAATTCATGACCGCATGAACAATTTGTCGCTTCAAAGCATTAATAAAGTTGAGACGTGGACTATGAAAGTATTAAATCACCAACGCTTCAGTACCAGGCTGATACTCGCAGCATTGCTAGCTTGCAGTATCTGCAGCCTGATTACCTCGCAGACTTTTGCCGAAGATCGGCGTCCACTAAAAGTAGCCTGGAGTCTCTACCCCGGGTATTCACCATTCATCATCGCTTTCAAAAAGGGTTTGATAAGCAGGCACGGAGGCAGGGTTGAGCCTGTGCTCTATAATGTTTCAGCCAAGCAAATGCCAGACTTCGAATCCGGCAGGCTGGATGGGGGATTTTTTGCATTTGCCGATGCACTGGCTCTTGCTGCCCGAGCCCCGGGAAAATCCCGCATGGTGTTGGTTGCGGATAACTCCGATGGTGCAGATCTTGTGGTGGCAGCCTCTGATATTACCAGTATTGCTGATCTGCGCGGCAAACGCATTGGCACCGGGATTGGATCATTTCGCGAACTACTGGTGCGCCAAATGCTGCAAATCCATGGACTAAGCGTAAACAATGTGACCCTGGTCAACATGGGGCCGGATGAAATTCCAGACGCACTTCCTAAATCGATTCAGGCGGGCCAAACCTGGGACCCCTTTGCCGCTAAGTCGCTAGCAAAAGGGGCTCATGTTATTTTTAGTTCGGCCGAAACACCGGGATTGATTCCAGACGTACTTGTGTTTCGAAACGTGATCCTCGAGCAACGACCTGAGGATGTCCAGGCGGTAGTGGATGCCTGGTTCGACGCGCTCACATTCTGGAAGGAGAATCCAACTGAAGGTAATGCGATCATAGCGGCTGAAACTGGACGGGATCCCAAATCAATAACAACAGAGGGTATCAAATTGCTCGATCGGCAAGAGAATATTCGTGCTTTTACTAGTACAGACGACCCAGGTTCACTTCATCAAAGTGGGCAGACTAATTTGCAATTCATGCTCAGCACCGGGGTTTTAAACAATACTCCTGATCTAAAACAGTTTCTAGATTCTTCGTTTCTATCGCAGTAACAAGCATTAAAAGATTATCTCGATGATACGCCCTACGCTTCGCACCAAGCTTATATCTGCATTTTTACTTGTTGCGCTTGTTCCAATGGTCGTACTGGGTTTCTTAAACGAGCGCGCCATTCAAAAAGAACTCACCGAGGACGCGAATATGCGCCTGGGTGCTAATGCGTCGCAAACTGCTACCAGGCTAAACGAGTTCGTCAACGAAAATTTAAACGCAGTTCGCAGCGAAGCCAAATTACCGGTTTTTACAGACTATTTGCAACTTCCGGCCGGCGAAAGACCTGGCAGTCACAGAGAGGCTGAGATCGTATTGACCCTGCATGCTTTGAGCCTGAAAGACTTTGTCAATATATCGTCATATGCGTTACTCGATTTGCGCGGGGCGAATCTGATAGACACCGCCGGTGCAGATATCGGTTTGGATAAATCAGACCGGGACTACGTTACGAATCCGCTACAAACTGGACTGCCATTTGTTTCCGCGATGGAAGTTGCCCCCGAACCTTATGGGGAGACGGGCCTTTACTTCAGCGCGCCCGTGCGCGACGCCAGCGGTACTATTATAGGGGTTTTGGCTGCACGCTATCGTGCGGCGATCTTGCAGCGATTGATTGCTGATCATAACGGTCTCGCCGGAGAGGGTTCGTTTGCCATACTATTGGATGAAAACCATGTTCGACTTGCCCATGGTGCGGAGCCTGATCAGGTATTTAAATCGGTTGTGCCGTTGAGCGCAAAGCAGGTAGCCGAATTACAATCCAAAATGCGCCTCCCGGTTTGGAACGATACCGATCTCACAACTAACAATCCGTCATTCGAGATGGGTTTGGTAAACGCCACGTTCGATCCACATTTTCAGGCTCCAATCGGTACCGCGGGCAATCTGAACTATGCCGCTGTTACAAAAATGCAAAAACTTCCGTGGCTGGTGGTTTATACCCAGCCTCAGGACACCTTTCTCGCCCCCATTCGTGCTCGAACCCGGAATACCGTGCTGGCCGGGTTCGTAATCGCCTTGTTGGCGGTAGTAGCCGCGATGGGAGTAGCGCAGCTACTTACCGGCCCGATTATTCGATTGACTGCCGTTGCCAAAAAGATAAGCGCCGGCGACTTAACGGCGCGCGCCACCGTAGAAGCCTCGGATGAGATAGGTACCCTGGCAAACACGCTTAATAACATGACCCGGAACCTCGAAGAGCACATAGCCGAGCGAGAACTGTTAATCGAGGAATTGGAGGTAAAAAATGCTGAGCTGGAGCGCTTCGACTATACCATATCCCACGAACTTAAAAGCCCATTGATAACCATCGCTGGTTTCTCAGGACTATTGCTGGATGATGCAAAAACTGGAAACAGCGAAAAATTGGTTACCCACGTCCAACATATTACTTCCGCTGTCGATACCATGTCGGTTCTTTTGGATCAATTGCTGGAATTGTCGCGAATCGGTCGTGTTATTCACCCCCCGGAAACAATTGCGTTCGGTAATTTGGCGCATGAAGTACTGGAGCTTATTGATTCACAAGCGATCGGACGAGAATTCACGATCGAAATTGCGCCTGATTTGCCGCAAGTCTATGGTGATCGGATTCGCCTGCGTGAAGTACTGCAGAATCTAATCGAGAATGCAATCAAGTTCCACGACGGCCAGTCCAGACCCCATGTGAAGATAGGGTCGCGTAAGCATGCGGCGGAGGAAGTCATTTATGTCCAAGACAATGGCATGGGGATTGACCCCGCGTATCATGATAAGGTCTTCGGATTGTTCGAGCGACTGAACCCGGCAATCGAAGGTACTGGGATCGGTTTGTCACTAGTACAACGTATAATCCATGAACACGGTGGAAGAATCTGGGTGGAATCAAAAGGAGCCGGCACAGGCAGCACTTTTTGCTTCACGATACCGCAGGTCAAGGAGAGCTAGTGTCGTGTCGTGCATAAATGGCGTGGAAACTGCGTTGTTTTGTTGACGATTTTCGCCAACATATTGACACAGATGAAATCGAAACGGGAATTCCTAAAATAGAATTGTATCGTGGCACATCTGGCTAGAATCACTGGGACATGGACAGGGAGCGGTCTTTTGTTTTACGCTCGCAAATCAGGAGGTAAAAAAATATGAATACTTCTACACCTGGCGAGCCTTTGGTGCTGTTATTGGTCGAAGACAATGACGCACATGCTGAACTGGTCCAGCGTAGTTTAGAGCAACATAAGGTTTCCAACGTAATTCAGCATGTTGACGATGGGCAGAAAGCTCTCGACTATATTTTCCGTGAAGGCGACTATACCGATGATGAAGAATACCCGCTGCCCCATTGCATACTACTCGACCTCCGGTTGCCGAAGGTTGACGGGTTGGAAGTACTGCGTCGTATCAAAACCAGTGAAAACAGGAAGAAAACGCCGGTAGTCATTCTGACTACTTCTGCCGCGGACAAGGATATTGCGACGGCATATGAGTACCACGCCAATAGCTATGTGGTAAAACCGATGGTTTTTTCCAAGTTTGAGGCATTAATGGATGATCTTGGCTATTACTGGATGATCTGGAATCAAAATCCCCAACCTTGATCTATACTCTACAGCAAATGTAGAAATAAAGTTTCAGCATGGCCATGGAGAGCGGTTGCAATTCTTCGACACCCCAGATGCTGGTTGATGGTGTATTACAATTGATCAGCCTGCCGCAAATATACCTTCGGCTGCAGAAAATTATCGACAACCCCTGGCACACTCGTGAGCAAGTTGCGGATATTATCGCCTACGATCCTTCCCTGGCTGCGCGTATATTGCGCATTGCTAAAAACTCTTATGCAAACCTGACCGATCAACTCAGTATCAGTGATGAAGTACTGGCCGAGAATCGTGAAACTGCGAAACAGCAATGTAGGGACATATGAGACATCAGCCGGAATACAGGATTTTATTGGTAGAAGATGCCCCGGGGCATGCTGATTTAGTAACACGGGCATTTGAGGTGCATCCACACTGCATGCTAACTACTGCTGTTACACTCGATCAGGCCATTTCTTTGATCGACAAATCAGATTTTGATCTAATTATCGCCGATGTAAGGTTGCCCGATGGTAGTGGAACCGAATTACTGAAAATCAATGTCGATTGCCCAACCATCGTTATGACCAGCTTTGGCGATGAAACGGTTGCGGTCAGTGCAATTAAATCTGGTGCCGCTGACTACATCGTCAAGACCAAGGAAACCCTGGCTTCTTTACCGCGTACCGCGAATCGGGTAATGAACGAGTGGCGCCTGGAAATCGACAAAAATCTGGCACTGAAACGCCAACAGAGATTTACTGCAATACTCGAGGCAACCCCGGATTTGATCTGCATCGCCAACATCGATGGTTTTCTGACATACATTAACCAGCCCGGCAGAAAACTGCTTGGCATCGGCGACCGTGAGGAAGTTACCCGAATCCGCCTGGCTGATTTTCACTCAGCGACGGACGGACAAAGAATTCTGTCGGAAGGGATTCCTTGCGCTATCCGCGAAGGTGCATGGACCGATGAAACCACCTTTCTTTCACGCGACGGTAAGAAAATTCTGACCTCGCAGGTATTGATATCACACCGCAATGAGCATGGAGAAATTGAGTTCTTTTCTATTATCGCGCGTGACATTCGCCATCTGCGAGCTGCGGAAGAGAAGGTTGAGTATCTCGCTTACTATGACACCCTGACCGGCCTGCCCAATCGTAATGAACTAGTCAAAAGACTGGAAATAGAAGTATCGCGTGTTCACCGACTAAAAAACCATGGTGCCTTGTTATTTATCGACCTTGATAATTTCAAAAATATTAATGACTCACTGGGTCACCCGGTAGGTGATACCGTGCTCAAGGAAATAGCCGAACGCCTGCAATCGCATTTGCGGGGGGACGATACTGTGGCCCGACTCGGTGGAGATGAATTCATCATCATATTGTCTGGGCTAAGCAATGACAGTATAGAGGCTATGAGCCAGGCGCGGAAAATATCCAACAAAATCCGCGACACCATCGCGATGGAGATCAAAAATGGTGAAATCGAATTAACGGTAACCGCGAGTATTGGTATTTCGATGATTTCTACGGCTGAAACCAGTGGGCATGATTTGCTGCGCTTTGCCGACACCGCGATGTACCAGGCAAAAAAGGAAGGCCGCAATCGACTGGAATTTTTCAGCGATCATATGAGTACCGACGTATCGCGCCAGCTGGAACTTGAAGTCCAATTACGTCGTGCACTTGGGGAAGAACAATTCAGGCTTTATTACCAACCCCTGGTAAATGAAGCCAAGGAAACTATCGGCGTCGAAACTTTGATACGTTGGAAACACCCCGAAAAAGGCATCCTGGAACCAAATGAATTTCTCGATGTACTGGAGTCATCCGGCCAGATTGTCGATGTCGGTAGCTGGGTAATCGAGACGGCTTTCAAGCAGATGCCACGCTGGATTAGTCAGGGACTGTGGGCTAGCCATATGAAACTTTGCGTCAACGTCAGCCCACGTCAGTTTCGCGATCGCAAGTTCGCGGAAACGATTCATAACCAGCTCGAACGTATTAATGTGCCTTCGGAGAATATCGTTATCGAAGTAACCGAACATAATATTATCCACAATATAGACGATGCGATTGACAAGATGAATGATTTGATCCAACGAGGAATTAGCTTTTCTCTCGATGATTTTGGCACCGGCTTTTCCTCACTGAGCCATTTGAAAAATTTACCGGTAAGTCATATAAAAATCGATCGATCATTCATCAAGGATATTTGTCAAAACGCCCGTGACGAAGCAATGGTGGGTTCGATACTGGCGCTATCGAAACACCTGGGCCTCGAAGTCGTCGCTGAAGGGGTGGAAAATTCCGAACAGGTCGAAATGTTGAAGCAATACGACTGCCAGAACTTCCAGGGCTATTACTTCAGCAAACCATTGTCCACCGAGCAAATGACACAGTTTCTTCAGACCAATCCATCTGCTGCCTGACGTCACTTCGGGTTTTGTGACCATCCCGCCCAATTTATCAAGTGCCGCTACAAGCCGGCTATTGGGTTGAGATCAATCGCCAACGGGTAACTCACCGCGGTAATAATCAACACCTACAATCGCAGCCATTCGATCATAAAACTCTTCGTCCTGCAGACAATTGATTTCCATCCATTCGTCATCAGACACCTTGCTTCTGGCGGCGGTAGTTTCCTTAGCATCCGGTCCGACGGCATAACGGAAATGCGGCGTATCGGATTCGATCGCGTGGGCGATGGCTTCGGCAACATCGCTGGGCATGGCGGGGCGGCTTAGGCCGAATTCGAAAAAACGGCCTAGGCGTGCAAGGGAGTTGATATACGGCGTGTCACCGGAAGGCAATTCGCCTTTCCCCCAGATGGGTGTAAGCACACAGCCCGGTTCGACAATGGCAACTCGCACATTGAATTCGGCCACTTCCATGGCCAGCGCTTCACTTAAGCCCTCCATAGCCCACTTGGAAGCGGAGTAGTGCGCGTGGCAACCCATGACCACTTGCCCAGCCAATGAGCCGACGGTGACGATTCTTCCAGACTTTTGCCTGCGCATTATAGGCGTGACGGCGCGTAACACGCTCACGTTGCCGAAGTAGTTGGTCTCGAAAATCTCCCGCGCAACGTCTAATTTCGTTTCCTCCACCGCCTGGCCGCCGCCGATACCGGCGTTGTTTACCAGCGCGTCAATGCGGCCACTTTTTGCCATGATCTCATCAACGGCGGCGGTGATTGTCTCGGGTTTGACGAGGTCGAGTTTAATGACTTCGATAGGCAAGCTTTCAGCCGTAACTTTTGCTTTTAGTTCATCGGCGGTTTCCGGGCTGCGCACTGCGCCGTATACGTGATGGCCTCTGCGTGCCATATGTAAAGCGGTTTCCTGTCCGATGCCTGTACTGCTTCCGGTGACTAGTATAGTGGATATGTGATCTCCAAATGCTGCTATGATGAATCTGTGGTTAGCTGTCTTTCGCCCGGGAGCTTTCGCTCAGCCGGGTCTTAAAATCTATGCGGTATGCGCAAGTCGTGCAACGTCGCATCCCCTCACGCATGCTTTCATTTTGCGCTCGCAATTGTTCCAGCTCCGCTTGCAGCTCATTAATTTCCTTGTTTTGGCAGTACAACTTCTTGTGTTGAGCGAAAAATTCTTTTAGCGTTAACATTGAACCCAATCTGACTTTTTCGTGTGTAGAACAGCTAGTCGGTTTTCCAGCGCATTCTAACGGTACAGGACGTTTCGGGCAGGTGCGGTTCAAATTCCATTTTAAGCCCTCCGTCTTTGCCGTTGAATAAAACCTCGAAAGGTCCTTTGCAAATATGCAGGCAGCCTTCCTCGGGCAGCGCATTAGGGTTGGGCAAAGATTCCTTTTTGGCACACACATGCCAACCGCATTCTGGGATTTCCATGGTGGTTTTGCCTTTGGCTGGATCAAACTCGGTTATTTTCGCAGGACCGGTTAGCCAGCCAGCGGGATTGAACATTTCAAACAACAATGACGTAAACCAGCCTGGCTTGGTGGATCCTGATTTTTTCGGTTTCTTGTTTTTGTTTCTTTCCGACATACTGTTCATCATTTCAAGGAAGTCAGCCGAGGTTTCGTGGGAGAGGGCGACACTGGTGCCAACAACGATGTCTTCGTATTGTTCCTGGCTGTAATACTTGCGCAGTTCCAACAACGCCCATTCCACCTCACGCACAAAATTGCCATAGCGCTTGCGCCATTTTTCACGAGGCGCTTCAAAAAATGTAATTTCCTCTCTGCGTGATCGAATCTCTTGATAGTCCTGCTCAAGTTTGTCTCTGTCATCGCACGACAGGCGTAAAATAGGCAGGAAGGTATGGCTGACAATGGGTAGGGCTTTCTTTACCAGCATGGTGTTTGACATCCACATATCTATCCACGCTTGTGGTCCCCAGTTGTACATAAAGCCGGTCTTTTTCGCGGCGGCGACTTGACCGGTGCTTTGATCGGTGGCAATTGTAGAGTCGTTAGGCATGCTTGTATCTCCTGTACCATACCGGCTGGTATTCATTTGAATTTATACCGCCAAGTTACTCCGTAGGTCAGCTCGGGCGCAGGAACACCTGCGTAGCCACTGACCGTGGGAATATCGATGCCGAAGGCATAATATTCTTCATCGAGCATATTGCGGCCCCACAATGCGACTTCCCAATCCTTTTCTGTATTGGTTAGCGTAAATCTCAGATTCAGTAGATTGACCGCGTCGTTTTCAAGCACCGGGTCTAGGTCTTGGTCGAGAAAGAAGCTATCGGTGTAGTTGTGCTCTACGCGGATGATTGCGAGCAAATTTGCGGGCAGAGGTTTCTCGTATTGCAAAAACGTACTGGCGGTCCACTCCGGGGCGTTGTCGATGGGCTCGCCCGCAAGGTCTTGCAGGCATGGTCTAGTTGCGCCGGGAGAACCGCTCTGAATACCTTCCAACACGTAGTATTCGAAGAAGGCTTGTTCCACCGTGCATTGACCGTTGTCGAACTCTTCGTATTCGGCTTTGTTGAAACCGATAGCTGCACCGAGCGTCAGGTTAGCGGAGGGCACATAGACAATATCCAGTTCCATACCACGGCTTTGCATAGATCCTGCATTGGTCACCCTAATACTGGAGCCGTCGAAGGTCTGCGACTGAAAGTCATCGTAGTTTACTGCGTAGAAGGTGCCGTTGATCTGCAGGCGGCGTTCCAGCCAACTGCCTTTCCAACCAAATTCATAGTTAGTAGCGATCTCTTCGTCGAACTCGCCAGTGGAGCTAGACACTTCGCGGCGCTGGTTAAAGCCACCGGATTTAAATCCGCGGCTGACGCTGACATAGGCCATCAAGTCCTGGTTGATGAAGTAGCGCAGGCTAAATGCCGGTGAAACATCATCGTCACTACGCTTATCATCGTAAAATACATCGGGCCCGGCCACGGGAGGTATATCTAAAATGGCGGCGGGGTCATCGATGAAGAAGCCGTCGGTAATCTGTGAACCTTCGCGCTCTTTCTTCTCATAGGTATAACGAAGACCAAGAGTGGCACTCCATTTAGCATTGATGTTCCAACTTAGTTGACCAAATGCAGCATAACTAGTGGTTGTGTACAAATTGGTATCGGTGTTCAGCGACCCATCCGGAAATAGGAAACCCACACCGATATTGTTAACCAATGGCACACCCATATTGAACGTGCCAAGAGAATCGAATTCAGCGTAATAGGCGTAAAGACCGCCTTGGTATTCGAATGTGCCTCCGCTGGGGGATGCGATGCGTAACTCTGACGAATACTGGTCGAGATCAACATCAGTGCTGACCAGTACCGCATCGTAGGCGGTAAACTCACCATCGAAACCACTATTCGATTCATAGTTTCGCCAGGCGTTGATAAATGTCAGGGTATGCTCTTTTGCGAGATCATAAATCCATTCGCCGGCGATGCCACCGACCTGAATATCGTTAAATAACGCGCCATCAAACCAATAGTCATCGCCAAAGGGATCGGCGCTGGGTGGCGAGAATCCTTCCGTGTCCTCAAAGGCATTGAACTGCAGAATGGGCTGACCAAAGTTTGGTCCAGGTTGTGTCACTGGGCCAAGCTCGGCTTGCAATTGCGATGATCTTGCGGCGATAAGGGGCGCGTTAAGTGTGGAGAGTCCGTCGTAGTCGATAACGGCTAGCGCGCAACAATCGGTGTCTTCTCGGGAGAAGTCCAGAGTAACGAGAAACTCACCCGCACCTTCAAAATCGAAAAATAGGCGCGATTTAAGCCCCCATTTATTCGCATCGTTAATGTCTTCGCCGGTAAAAGTGTTTTGGAATAAGTGGTCGCCGTTGACGGCAAAGCCAGTTAAACGCATGGCATGACCGGACGAGCCAAACGGAGTATTCACCATACCACGAAATTCGACCCGGTCGTTGTTTGCGTAAACGAGTTCGACTTCTCCTTCGAACTCGTTAGAGGGCTGTTTGGTAATTACACTAATCGCCCCGGCAGCGGTGTTTTTGCCATACAAGGAGCCTTGTGGCCCACGCAACACCTCGACGCGTTCAATGTCGATCAGATCGCTGATGCTCATGCCGGCCCGGCCTTGATAGACACCATCGATAAAAACGCCAACGCTGGGGTCGATACCGGAGTTAGAGCCTACCGATCCAATACCGCGAATGCGGATGGAAGTAGAACGGGAATCGGTTCCGGGGGAAATTTTGAGATTCGGCGTGTATTGTTCTAGCGACGAAAAATCGGTGGCGCCGGTTTCTTTGAAAAAATCACCGGTAAATGCCGACACAGACATTGGGACTTCTTGTAACTTCTGTTCCCGGCGATTCGCCGTAACAATGACTTCCTCCAGCGCATATGTCTTTGCTTTGCCCTGCGCATGACTGATTAAGGGTGTAGCTATCGATGTAAAAAGTACCACTAAACAAACACTTGCAAGCTTTTTATACATAAGCTGCCCTGTTTCAATCTTATGCTTATTTTGATTTTACTGCGGGTGCAGAGTGCCGCGATCGATCACCTATACTAACGCACTTGCAAGGTGATGGACCTATAGTAGCAGTCAGACGGCACTCATACAGCCTACATAGCACACTATCAAATCCGATTCCAAGAAACAAACAGTTTTGACTGTATTTTTTATTGCAATATGCACGCCGGGGAAATATGCTCTCTAGAAAGCGTATTTCACCATAATAGGAGCCTATACCATGGCGCAGCCAATGCCCACTGACAATCCTTTCCTAAACTTCCCTTATGGCCCTATCCAGATGGAATGCGATGCGCGCGATCTCATCGTGGAAGGCGAAATTCCAGCTCACCTGAATGGCACCTTGTACCGCAATGGTCCTAATCAGCGTTATAGCCCACGAAGCGAATACCACTTCTTCGCCGGCGACGGCATGGTCCACGCGTTTCAGATCAAAGACGGCAAGGTGAACTACAAGAACCGGTGGGTGCGCACCGCCAAGTGGAATGTCGAAGACAAGGAAGGTCGGGCAGTCGTTAACCCCATGAACCCGTTTGATTGCGAACCCGAGTACAGTGATTTCGTATTGACCGACAAAGATGGCCTGGCTAATACGGCTGTGGTATGGCATGCCGGCCGTTTGCTGACCTTGGAGGAAGGGCATGCGCCCTACGAAATCGATCCTGAAACACTCGCCTCAATTGGTCCATGGACTTACCGGGGAAAATTGACCACCGCCATGACAGCCCACCCTAAGGTTGACCCGAGAACCGGCGAGTTGATTTTCTTTGCCTACATGGCGAGCGGGCCATTTGCGTCAGATGTAATGGTGAACAAGGTCGATAAGAATGGCGTTCTCACCGAATCAATTATCATTCCAACGCCTTACTCATCCATGGTTCATGATTTTGTGGTGACCGAAAACTATATCGTGATACCGGTCATGCCTATCGTCGGTAGCTTGGAGCGCGCGATGGAGGGCGGGCCACCGTTCGCCTGGGAGCCGGAGAAAGGAGTTCACATCGGTGTTCTACCGCGCAATGGCGGTACGGCGGAAGATATCCGCTGGTTGGATATGGATTTGGGTTTTGCCTTTCATTTTATGAATGGCTACGACAAAGACGATGTGATCACCATTGATGCTTGCCAGTTCAAGCATGTGCCGCTGTTTCCCACCGCAGATGGAGAGCCTACTGGCAAGGCGCCACCCCATTTAACCCGTTGGACCATAGACCTGAATAGCGCCGACGCGCGAGTTGAGTTCCAGCAGATTGATGAACACAAATCTGAGTTCCCTCAGTGTGACCCACGTTATCTTGGACAGCAATACCGCCACGGTTGGTATACCTCTCCCGATGGCCAGCTCGCCAGTACCGTGGAAGAGAAAGGCAGCTTCTACAATGCGCTAGGCCATTACGATCATCAGACGGGTCAGGCCGAGCGTTATTCTTGTGGCCAGGGTATGCCTTCTGAAGCGTTGTTTGTACCAAAGTCGGAGTATGCCGCGGAAGGGGAGGGTTACCTGATGTCGGTGGTGACCAGCTTCGAGACCAAAAACAGCAGCCTGTATATCTTTGATGCTTTGAATATCACCGACGGACCGTTGGCAATAGCCCATTTATCTCACTGTGTACCGGCTGGTTTTCACGGATTCTGGCGTTCTGGAGACTAAGGATTCGTTACGATGGGCGGCTCGGCATTCTTATCGGTAAAGGAGACTATGTCTTCGCTGAAAAAGCCGTTGAACTGGGTCCTACCGCTCAAGCTATAAGCACCAATGCTGCCGAACTCGATGTGATCGCCGACTTCGACATCTACCGGCAGCGTTAGTTTAGCCGGGAACTCATCAGCCGAATCGCACGTCGGCCCAAATAATCTGAATGCCTTGGTATCGCCGAAGAGTGGCAGGCCGTAGTGATAAACCCGGTATGGCTAGTGCAAATGCCCTTTGCATCGCAACTCCCAGAACGCGCCGTACATGCCATCATTGAGATATATGCGATCAGATTTTCGCAACAGGAAGTGTTTATGCATGACGAGCTTTTCCAGTTTGAATGTTTCTACTGAACCAAGCTGTTTCTTGCTAGAGATTTGAGATTTTTAATGTATCTCTTTTGCGGCCAACCGCATTGGATGGTTAGTTGCTCCCAATTTCGAACAGATAACATCGTCCAAAGAATATCCGTTGCTTGTTTTGGCGAATAGTCAGCTGACAATGCATTGTCTTTTTTCAAGGCATTGATGGCGGCTTCGCAACCTTGGCGCATGGCCTGCATACGGTCTTGCCACGCCTTTGCCGCCGCATCGTCCGAATCACTCATAGCGAGAAGTGCTTTAGCGATGCCATAGATCTCTGGAATATAGTTGCCCCATGCTTCAATATAAGCGTTCAATCGCTCGATCCCGGATTGCGCGCTGCGGCTTGATGCCAGTCGTTTCTCCATCCCTTTCAACTCGTCCACATATTGAGTCGTTGCAATCAGAAGCTGTGCTCGGGTGCTGAAATGTAAATACACCGCTTGCCGGCTGACTCCCGCCTGCTTGGCGATATCGCTCATTCTTACGCCGCTGCCTTGATCGGCTTCCAGTAGGTACAGGGCGGCTTTTAAAATGTTAATCCGGGTTTGGCTATTTTCTCTTGACATAGTGTCTAATCACAAGGTTTACATTGCGTCAAATTTGATATTCTACTGATTATCCTCCAGGCGCGAAACGCCAGCGCCCTTGCTTGTGGCCTTTCAACTTTCTGGCAAATATACGGTTGCTGTTCCTTCTAATAAAATACCTCTGTCATCATGGGCCAGCCAGATATCACAATCCGCCACTTGGCGATCGTTTTCCTCTCTTAGTACTGTGATTGTTCCTCTGGCGACGACTCTTTCTCCATCCAATACCACCTGAGGAAAACGCATTACAATTCGGCGAATGCTATTTGGGCCGCTCCAGGCGTGCAGCATATTCACCAAATAACTTAAGCCCAAAGGCCCCTGGTTAATGGTGCGTTTGCCAAGCCCTAGCGGTAACGAGTCGACTGCGTTACGGTCCCAATGAATGGGATTAGGGTCGCGCAAAATAGCAGCCATCGTTTGCATACGCAGTGGGGAAACGTGTTCCATTACCCACTCAGGAATCTGCTCGCCGACTTGATACGTCATAGTGTATTTCTTGTATAGTGCCAGGTAATGGTTGTTCGTGCG
Organism: Pseudomonadales bacterium; assembly: GCA_051008535.1. GTDB lineage: Bacteria > Pseudomonadota > Gammaproteobacteria > Pseudomonadales > JAUIET01 > JBBKXJ01. Next base: position 31,728 of record JBPCXM010000066.1, read on the forward strand.
GTCAAAACTTGCCCGGGCGAGCGAATTTCAAAACAAAACTGCAGGCGATCATAAATGCGGTCTTCATCGCTGGAACAACGCTCAGCGGAAATAACCTTGCCACTGACGGCGTAGGGTACGTCTTCCTTGAGCGGTTCGAATATTTCCCAGTCGTAGCTTTCGATCATGATTGAAAGGTCTGATTCCGCCTGGCCGAGCGCGAACATTTCCGCAATGCTGGTACCCGCGCCAATAATAGGGACATGAAATAATGCGACCGGGTGAACAATCCCGTTGGGTAATAGCTCAGCACCGGCACATTCGCTAAGCAAGAAGTTTTCCCAATGCTCTATGGAGTAAGTGCCGCCGGGAAATGCGTGTCCGGCAATAGCCGCAATCTCAGCTTCATCGGGAATTGGTTTAATGCTCACAGGAAGTTGCAAAACGTTAGAAAAGGTCCGTATAGGCTACCCACAGCTTTAGTAAAAATCCAGCGCACAATAACCAGTACTCACTCGCGAGTGCTGCAGCGTGAAAACGTCCCAACCCGCATTTCTCAATAGTCGGCAATGATGTCTGTGTATACGAGCTTGATAACGGTGAAGGATTACACGTTGAGATTTTGTCTTATGGCGCGATTATCAAATCGATTCAATTAGATAACAGCTCGGGACGCAAGTACAATCTGGTGTTGGGCTATGATGATTTGCAATTCTATGTTAATAAATCTGGTTTCTGGTTTTGACCACAATTGGGTGCTGAATGACACAAGTGGTGAATTGCGCGAGGTGGCGACAGCCAAATCTTTGCTTTCGGGTATCGAACTCAGTGTATTGACCACCCAGCCGGGGCTGCAGTTCTACACAGGAAATCATCTGCAAGCGGCCGGATTTAAACAACACGCCGCGTTTTGCTTTGAGACGCAACATTTTCCGAATTTGCTGATTTTCCAGCAACGGTTTTACCGCTCGGTGAAGACTATTCGCAAACAACCGTGTATATATTCAAACAGTTACAAGCTGGCAATGTTTAGCGGCGCAAGTTGAGTTAAAGTAGAATATCATACAAGGAGACAGCAATGCATCTTGGATTCAGTTCAATGAATACCGCGCAGGACCCGGCGCCGGAGCTGCTAGCAAAAACTCTGGAAGACGCCGGTTTCGAGTCTTTGTGGTACGGTGAACACAGCCACATCCCCGCGGCTCGTGTAACACCGTACCCGCCTGGAGGAGATTTGCCGGAACCCTATAAGAAGATGATGGACCCCTATACTTCTCTGATGGCTGCCGCAAGCGCAACCAAGCTTCTCAAGCTGGGTACTGGCATTGCGCTCCTGCTGGAGCGCGAGCTGATTTCGCAAGCCAAAACCATTGCCACTCTTGATCGCCTCTCCGGGGGCCGGGTGTTGATTGGTACCGGCGTTGGCTGGAACCAGGAAGAATTCGAAAACGCAAGCCACTTGCCATGGAAGCGGCGTTATCTTGCATTGAAGGAGACAGTGGCTGCGCAGCGGGCGCTATTTTTAGATGAAGAACCGGAATTCCACGGCGAGTTAATCAACTTTGACCCACTATGGTTTGAGCCTAAGCCTATACAAGTTGGAGGGCCAAAAATTATACTCGGCGTCATGGGGCCGTTGGGCGTTCGCCACGCCGCCCAGTGGGCCGACGGCTGGATGCCGGTCGATGTTGCCATGCTCGATGTTGAAGGCGACATTCGGAGTTTCCGCAAGGCAGTCGCTGATTTTGGCCGCGATCCCGACGACGTCGAAATCACTATGGTGGTGATGTCTACTCCCACCGCAGATCTACTCAAGCGTTACCGTGACTTGGGTGTTGTCCGAGCGAATATTGGCGTTGGGATGGACAACTGGGAAAAACCTGAAGTGGTGATGCCTATGATAGAGGAGTTTTCAGCCTTGTTACCCCAACTGACTGGTTGACAGTGCGGGCGCGAACGAGTGTATTGCGCTACGCATCGATCGAGTCGTTCCAGGTGGTGGCTATCATACCGGTGATTCTATTGCCGATAATCGGATTAATCCGGTTGTGTGATGAAGCCAAGGGCGGTTACAAACCGGTCGCTATATCGGCCGAAGAGGGGTCAACGTAAATGAACCGAAGAGAACTATTAAAGCGATCAGCCTGTGTTTTGGGTGGCGTAGCGTCGGGTACGCTAACGCACGCGGTGCTGGCCGGTGTTGATGGGCGAGCGAAGATAGAAAACCCACTATTAAATGCCGGCCAGCGTAGTGCTGTAGCAGCCATCGCCGAGCTGATAATTCCACAAACGGATACACCCGGCGCAATCGAAGCGGGGGTTCCGCACTTTATCGAGCTGATGGTTTCCGACTGGTATACGCCTACCGAGAGGAAAATATTCCTTAGTGGGCTGAAAGCGCTGGGTCAGTTCTGCCTCGCCAGTGATAAGAAAGATTTTGTCGCTTGCAGTACGGAGCAACAAATCGCGGCCTTGCAACACGCCGAGCAGGAAAGCAAATCTTACAACGGAGAGCAGGCGCAGTTTATGAGTAACGCTGTGGATGAAAACACACCGTTCTTTACCAAGATCAAGGAACTAACTGTGCTGGGGTACTACACTTCCGAGGTGGGGGCCAAGCAGGAATTGAACTACAACCCGATGCCTATGAAATATGACGGTGATTTTGATTTTGCCGAAGTGGGTCGACAGTGGTCCAGCTAAATACATTTTAAGCGGGTTAAGTAATGACAAACGAAGTACAGTTTGATGCGATTGTAGTCGGTTCCGGTATCTCTGGCGGTTGGGCGGCGAAGGAACTAACCGAAAAAGGACTGAAGGTATTGGTGCTGGAGCGGGGCAGGAACGTACAACACGGCAAGGACTACAAGGGTGAACATATGGCGCCCTGGCAGATTCCCTACGGCGGCAAACCGTTACGGGAACTGTACAAGGAAGAGTACCCCATTCAAAGCAAAATCTATGCTTTCGATGAGACAACGCGGCATTTTTTCAACAACGACAAGAAAAACCCCTATGTGTATGACGAGGAAAAACCGTTTGAATGGAAACGGGCCGACGTGCTGGGCGGTAGATCCTTGCTCTGGGGGCGGCAAGTTTATCGCTTGGGTGATCTAGACTTCGAGGCCAATAAGAAAGATGGGCACGGCATCGACTGGCCTATTCGTTATAAAGACATAGCGCCGTGGTATTCGCATGCCGAAGAGTTCATCGGCGTTAGCGGCGAAAAACTGGGCCTGGCGGAGTTGCCGGACGGCGAGTTCCAGCAACCTATGGAAATGAACGTTGTAGAAAAAGATGTCAAAAAACACATCGAGAAACATTTTCCTCAGCGTGTGATGACCATAGGCCGCGTAGCGGTGCAAACCGAAGCGAAAAATGGCCGTGGCGCCTGCCATTATTGTGGGCCTTGTCATCGCGGTTGTTCGGTGGGTGCTTATTTCAGCAGCCAAAGTTCCACCTTGCCGGCGGCCGAGAAAACCGGCAATCTCACCCTCCGTACCGACAGTGTGGTCGAGGGTCTGGACTACGACCCAGTCGCGAAACGGTTAACCGGAGTGCGAGTGATCGACGCCAATACCAAGGAGAAAACCGCGTACACAGCAAAACTGGTTTTTCTCTGCGCGTCCACGGTTGGTAGTACGCAGGTGCTTTTGAATTCGCGCTCAGATATCTTCCCCAATGGCTTGGCAAATCGCAGTGGCGCATTGGGTCGCTACTTGATGGACCACACCAGCCAGACTGGTGCTTTTGGCATTATTCCTGGGTTTATGGATAAGTACTACGTAGGGAATAGACCCAATGGAGTTTATATACCTCGCTTTCGTAATCTCAATCGCGAGGCTGAGAGTGTAGATTTTGTGCGCGGCTACGGCTATCAAGGTGGCGCGATGCGCATGGACTGGAAAACCATGGCTACTCAGATTCCTGGCTTTGGCGCTCGCTTTAAACAGGCGCTGCGCACACCCGGGCCGTGGATAATGTTTCTGGGTGGCTTTGGTGAACACCTGCCGCACAAAGAGAGCCGCATGCTGCTGGATGATAAGCAAGTGGATAGCTACGGAATTCCGCAGGTAAAATTCGATTCAGTTTACCGCGAAAACGAACAGAATATGCGTAAGGATATCGCCGCGCAGGGTGAAGCTATGCTCAAGGCGGCCGGTGCGGTCAACGTCAGTACTTTTGTCTCGGATGCCGGACCTGGCTCGGCCATCCATGAAATGGGTACCGCACGTATGGGCGACAATCCGGCCGAGTCTGTATTGAACAGGTGGAATCAAGCGCACGACGTGCCCAATCTGTTTGTGACCGACGGTGCGTGTATGACTTCGTCTTCCTGCGTTAACCCTTCCATGACTTATATGGCGCTGACTGCGAGAGCGGTTGACTATGCAGTACAACAACTGAAGGCCGGAAATATTTAGGACTACAACATGTCGACAAAAAAACTGTCAAATATTTTTCTGGTGCTTGGTGCGCTACTCACTGCACTCACCGTAGCATGGTGGGGTGTAGTCTTTACCTTTATTGGCAAGCAGACTGGCGAAAGCCTGGTGAGTTCTTTCCATTGCCTGTATTCGGTGGGCGATTCTTGTAACTTTCTGCGTGGTATGGCATGGATGCAAGGGGCGTCGCCTTATGAGCCTGCTGTGTTTTGGCTAGCGCTTGTGGTCCTGGGGATGGCGTTCGCATTGAAGCGCGCCATCAGCAACGACGGTTTGTGAATCTCG
>JBPCXM010000067.1:0-5431 GCA_051008535.1 Pseudomonadales bacterium
TTTTTAGGCGTTTTACTTGAAGCATAGGGCGATTAAATAAAGCTAATCTACCAAAACACTCAACTGTATTGCTGTATTCGGTCACTGACTGTGGCAGAAACGAAATATGCAGTTAATTTGAGGACGCAGCAGGGTTGAGCGTGTATTGACCGTCCCACCTTATGGCGTCATGCTTAATGCATTGTCGTAACCAGTGTGGCCAACAACAGGAGAATGCGATGCAGCGATTCGATGACAAGACGGTGATGATAACAGGCGCGGCTTCGGGGATAGGTCGAGCAACTGCGCTACGTTTGGCCAGCGAGGGTGGAAAAATTTTTGCCGTTGACGTGCAAGAAGTTGAGCTGCAAGAGAGCATTGAATTGATACAAGCGGCGGGTGGCCAGGCGATGGCGAGTTTGTGCAATGTGACATCAGAAACAGATGTTTCCGACTGCATGCAATCTTGTATCGATGCCTTCGGGAAGATAGACGTCTTGTGTAACATAGCCGGAATATTGCGTTTCGATCACTTCCATGAGTTGGATTACGCGGCGTGGAAGCAGGTGATCGATGTGAATCTGAACGGCGTTTTTTTAATGTGCCGTGCCGCCATACCACATCTGTTAGAACGTAATGGAAACATCGTCAATGCGGCTTCCACTGCAGCGATGGCTGGTTTGCCATGGGGTTCGGTGTACTCTGCATCGAAGGGCGCCGTGCTGGCTTTAACACGAACCTTGGCGATCGAATATGCCAAGCAGGGTTTGCGTGCCAATTGCGTTAGCCCAGGAGATATTGCGACACCGATGACCAAGGCCCCCAAATTGCCAGAGGACGCCGACTGGAAAATGATGGCGCGCTGTAGTGCAATCAATGGCCCAATGGGTCCCGAGGTCATAGCGGGTGTGATTGCGATGCTGGCGTCGGACGACGGCGTACATATTAATGGTGAAAACGTTCGTGTCGATGGTGCTACTCTTTCTTGACCTACGCCTTCCTATCTTCAAGTATGGAGATACCGATTCTGAAACCCGTGCTGCTCGACTCATTGACGTACAACCTTCGTCACAAGGAATGCAGGACACTAACACGCTGTTAAAAAAGGAAGCCATGCAATGCAAGACTTAAAAAACAAAGTCGCCGTCGTCACCGGCGCTGCCAGCGGTATTGGCCGCGCTTTGGCCGAGCACTGTGGCAATGAAGGTATGGCCGTTGTGTTGGCGGATGTTAATGAAGCGGCCTTGCAAACATTGAAAAGCGAGCTCGAAGCGGAAAAAGTCAAGGTTATCGCGGTGCCAACCGATGTCGCCAATGCCGCCGCGGTGGATGACCTTGCCACTGCAGCAGTTGACGCCTTTGGTTCGGTCGATCTGTTATTTAATAACGCCGGGGTACTGATCAGTGGTTTTAGCTGGGAAAAGAGCGAGCAAGAGTGGGATTGGATACTGGGAATTAATTTGAAAGGTGTGATTAACGGTGTACGCAGCTTTGTGCCGCGCATGCTGCAACAGGGAACGCAGGCGCATATCGTTAACACGTCGTCACTAGCTGGGCTGTTGGCAGCACCTTTGATGGGACCCTATACCGTGGGTAAACAAGCGGTGGTCGCTTTGTCGGAAACCATACACTACGAGCTACAGTCAATCGATGCGGCCGTGAAGATATCGGTGCTTTGCCCGGGCCAGGTTGCTACAGGCATTATGACTAGCGAAGAACAAAGCCCGGTTCAGGTTATGGAGAAAAATACCGCGCAGCAACAGCTGGAGGAATTTTTGCAAAGTGGTATCAGCGACGGTATGCCGCCCCAGCGTTGCGCCAAGATAGTTTTCGATGCGATTCGTGCCGAGAAATTCTGGATCTTTACTCATCCGGAATTTAAGCCGGCCTATCAGCGTAGAATCGACAGCGTCATGCGGGAAACTAATCCTCTCTACCAGATATATGAGACTTGACTTATGTCGAACCAGGCGCCGGTTAAACCTATTCATGATGTATGCACGTCTAAGTTCAGGCCCAACACGTCATGTTCAAAGTTTTGGTGTGTACACAACTGAAAACAACGCTTCGAATCCCGGTTGAACGTAACGCCCAAGTGAAAAGTCTTTCGCCGTTGTATAATCGCGATCGAAGATGTTGTCCAGCTTAAGCTTTAGCTGCCAACGGTCACTGATTGCGTAAGCTGTGCGCAAATCTACGGTGGCGAAGCCTCTCAGCTTGTCGGTATTGCCAGGATCGTCAAAACGCGAGCTTTCGGCGTGCACGCTTAGCCCGAGAGAAAACGAGCCAAAGTCTTTATCGACATCAAAGTGTAGGGTTTTCTCTGGTATTCGGGGCAGATTTTCCGCCGTGGCTTTGTCTTCAGTATCCAGAACGTTAGCGGTTATAGCGAATTGCCAGCCGTGATAGAGCGTTGACACTGACGCTTCGATACCCTTGATGCGCGCTTCCGCCGTCTGGTCTGCCGCACCGATTGCCGAGTTAAACTGTATCAGGTTCTCTAGGTCATTGTGATAGAGAGCAACAGAAAACTCACTGGACTCAAAGTTGCCGCGTAACTCCAGATCGTAGTTATCCGACTCTTCAGGTACTAAGTCAGGGTTACCAAAATCGGGGAAATAAAGATCATTAAACGTCGGCGCTTTAAATCCCTGTCCATAAGATGCATTCAAGCGCAAGTTGTCGGTTAGCGCAAAACCCAAACCCGCATCAAAAGTGGTTTCCGAGCCAAACTGTTCGTTGTCATCATTGCGTGCGCCTAACAGCACATCAACTGGCGCAAAGGCCAGCTGTAATTGGGCGAATAGCGCGGTATTGTCGCGGGAATCGACATCATAATTGGTGGTACCGCTGACCTTATCCTTAACGTATTCGACGCCCAGCGTGACAAGCTGATTTGTAGCGAAGCTGATATCGTTCTGCCAGGTGGCTTCCTGTTTCGTCGTTTTAAAGTCACCACCTGAAAAAGTGGTGTCAAGATCTATTTCGTCCGCGCGATTTTGCGAATCATCGATGCTATGACCCACGCGTAAGGAAGTTCTCCAGGCTTCGAAGGGCTTGGCAAAAATATCGCCTGACAAAGCAGTACCCTCGTCTTTTGAAAACGGCGAGCATTCCACATCGGCAAAAAATGTCGTCTCTGTGCATTCGGTATCGTATTCGACCTCGGCTTTATTGGTTTGGTAGCTCACGCCGGCGCCTACATTATCCGAGGGCTGGAAACGGTAGTTGAGCGCGACCGATGTATTCCGGTACGCATCGTCGTCACCGTTTGTGCGGTCGGCGCTTTCGGTATTGTCTGTGCCTTTGGTGTATTGGTAACCCAGCACCAAATTTACGTTGTGACCATTGGCGTCGAAACCGGAAACCAGTGTTTGTTCCTGAGTGTTATCGGTACCATAACCCGCTTCAATGCTAAGCGGGACGGCGTTGCTGCCTTTACGCGTGATGATATTAATGACGCCGCCAATGGCATCGGAGCCATATAAACTGGATTTCGGTCCGCGAACAATCTCGATGCGATCAATTAGATCAACATTAAAGTGCTGCAATGAAGTGCTACCCAGCGTTGCGCTGCCAACCCGTATGCCATCGACCAAAAACAGCGAGTGACCGCTTTGATTGCCGCGCAGAAACAAGCTTGTGCTAGCACCGCGACCGCCGTTGCGCACAAAAGTTGTCCCGGGCACGCGCGCCAACAAGCCAAACAAGTTGCGTGCCTGTGTTGTTTCTATGGTCGCTCGATCAATAACAGTCGCTGCTGATAAGCTTTCGAATACCGGCTGCAGCGTTCGCGTGCCGGTAACAATCGTTTGTTCAATCTCAGGCTCGGCCATTGCCAACGGCGCGCACAGTGCCGACACAAAGGCCGTAGTAAAAGTAAGTGATTTCATGATTCCCTCATTACGCAGGTTAGTAGTCGCGATTGAGGAAGGTTATGCGGCAGGTAAGCATGCCATTCGGCAGGAAATACCAGCGACGAAGCCCTCCGCTACATCGTTGAAAAGCTGATCGAGGCCGGTGTCGGGCTCACAGATTGCTCTGTTTACCGTTGCGGGGGCAGCGGTGGAATAGCTCGCGATGAACTCACCACACTTCCCGTTTAAACTCCCTAAAATTGCCGAAGCAATCAACGAGGAAGTACCTGAGACAGCGGGCGCGACTTTACTGCCGCTGCGCTGAATTGTCAAACAGCTCCCTGTCCGACATAGTTCTAAACGGCCGCGATTTGATACACTTTAAACTCGATTATTAGTGGTGCATGACATGAGCAAACACATCGAAACCGTTGCAGAAATCATCTCCGAAAATGACGCAACGATAGCCGCCGCGCTGGAAAGCGCGAGTATTCCCACGTTGATGATGGCGATGATACATATCACCGGCGACACCAGTATTTTAAGCGGCTCAATCAAACCGCAAACCGCCATTCTCGGCGAAGTGCAGGGTTTCCTTTCCGAAGAAGATAAGGCCGTCGTACGCGCGCAGGCACTGGAAATTCTCAAGGCGTACCGCGACGGAGGTTGCAAGGTTCCGCCGTTGCCATCTACCGACGCCATTCACGCGATGATGAGCTTTACGGTTGGCGAACAGGTGCCAGCGGAGTACGTGCCGATGATGCTGGAGGAAATGGCACTGGACGGCGAGGATGCTCGCGACGTACATTGGAAAAAGCCAGTCGAAGACGAGATAAAACAAGCATTTCACGTGCTGGTGATTGGTGCGGGAATGTCGGGTATTTTGGCGGCGATTCGACTCCAGGAAGCGGGAATTCCCTATACAGTGATTGAGAAGGATGCGGCGCTAGGTGGCACCTGGAACGAGAATACCTACCCCGGCGCCAGGGTCGATATCGCTAATCATTTTTATTGCTACTCTTTCGAACCGAATCATGACTGGCAGCAATTTTTTGCGCAGCAGGGAGAGCTACGTGAGTATTTCGAACGTTGCGCGGTCAAGTACGGGGTGTGTGAGCATATAAAATTCAATACTGAAGTAACCTCGGCGCGTTTCGATGGCGCCGCTTCCGCATGGAAGGTCACTGTGCGTGGCCCCGACGGTAAACTACAAAATATTTCCACTAACGTGATTATTAGCGGCGTTGGCCAGCTTAATCGCCCCAGAATTCCAGCTATCAAGGGTCTCGATAGTTTTCAGAACCCTTACTTTCATTCCGCCCATTGGCAGCACGAACATACGCTTAAAGGTAAGCGCGTTGCCGTGATTGGCACGGGTGCCAGCGCCTTTCAACTCGTGCCGGCGATTGCCGGGGATACGCGGCAACTTACTGTTTTTCAGCGTTCGCCGGCCTGGATGTTTCCCAACCCGGACTACCACGCCTACGTTAGCGAGGGAAAAAAATGGCTGTTGAAGCACGTGCCTTTCTATGCGCGATGGTATCGGTTCCTACTTTTTTGGCCGGGTTCAGATGGCTTATTACCGTCTCTAAAAG
>JBPCXM010000068.1:0-10326 GCA_051008535.1 Pseudomonadales bacterium
CGCTTTATTTTTAGGGCAAAACCGTTCGCATCATCAGCGACTAAAAACGCCTTATCAATGCCGTGCTCTAGCCCAGCGGCCCCCACGGTAGTTGTCACCAAGGCTTTCCCGTACCCCATCGCCTCCACATTTTTTATTTTTAAGCCTGTGCCGAAACGACAGGGATTGATGGCGACGCGTGCAAGCGAATATATATCTTCATATTCTTCGATTTCTTGTTTTTTTTCCAAGCCTGGAAAATCCTCGGTTTTTTCACATATCGCTCCAACAAGCACTAGCTTGGCTTGAGGATAATGTTTGCGAACAATTGGAAAAACCTCTGTTATAAAGTAATAGACTGCATCAAGGTTGACAGCATTAATACCCCCAACAAAAAGGATGTTATGGTTGTCCCGCGCCGCCTTAATTTTTTTCACTGGCGATACGTGACCCACGGTAACAACTCTGTTAGTCAAATATTTGGAAAAATAAGCTGCTTCTTCCCTCTGAATTGCTATCACGTAATCCGCGCGTCTTAGACAGCGGATCTCGTCTTTAGGAAAGACGGAAATCCAGTTCGGTTCGATACCCTGCTTAAGAAAATGTTTATAGCGGTTGCCAAAAATATCGTGCGTGTCCACTAGTTTCAGTGTCGTATCGGGAAAGCATTCTAGCGCTTTGCTAGTGAACACATACTCCGTCAGCACGATATCAGGATTTAGCTTGCTGCCGATATCAGTAATGACATTTTGAATCGAATCGTCATACCAGTCATCGGCGAAAATATTGTAGCGGAACGAAGTCAGAAAAATGCATGAACAGAGCTTCTGTACACCTGAAAGCGCAGTGGTTGAGGCAGAAGTTTTATGGGTTATCTGATAGTACCGGCCGTCAAAAAATTCTGCCATTTTGCGTGTGTCGCTTTCCATTACCTCCATGTAAAGAAAGCTTATTTGAATACCCATCCGCTGAATTTCACGAATCATCGTCAGGATGCGCATTCGATTCCCGGCGTTGGCTGGGAATATTGGGGTGTGGGAGATTACTAGCATTTTTTTCTGCCGAGACATAGCGTAAGCTCAAAGAGTTGTTACAAATGCAAGCGCTAATCTGCGGGAAAAAATGAAAACGTATCTAAACCGGTAATTTCGAAAATCCAAAGATTGTATTAGTCAGCAGGTGCCCTCAAAGGCAACGCACCAAACTGCAATAGTATAGGGTTCGAGAAAGGCTGCCGCACTACGCATCGGCAGCCTATTGTCAATATGGTATGCGTGTTATTGTTTGTTAGCGTTTCTGTAAGCCTCTCTCTCAAAATATATACGCCAGTCCTGCAGTGAAAGTTGTAATTTCCTCGGTTGTGTCTAATTTCAAATTTGATCTTTGCCTAAGAGTCCTTGGTGGAGGATTAGGTTCGCGGTTTGGATTCTCAAAGATATCTCGGACTCCCCTTCCGTCAAGTTCATATTTTTGATATTTGAGCCCTATATTGTACTGTAACGAATCTGTTAATCGACCGGTCCATTTTATGCCATAACTAAAGCCCTCGGCATCGCCGTCGTAAGATACAGGACCTACAAGGAATATGGCTTGACTGTCAGACGGTGAAGGTTCGCCAAAATCTGCGCTTTCTGAATGCTCTGCATCAAGATCCGCATACGCTACGCTGAGGCTGAGTAGGCCTGCATCTGCGATATTAAACGCATAGTTCGCACCAACGAAATAGCCCTTCTCCTCATAAGTCGTTTCAAAATTTCGGGGTATTGAATCAGCACCCGCGTTAGGGTCTCCCTCAGGAAAGGTCACTACACTTTTTTCAAAAGTCAGCTCAGTTTCTCCAAATTTATAGCCTGTAAAAACAGCGAGTCCTTCCCAGATGTTGTAACCCAACGTAAGCGCGTAATCAAACCGACTTAAATCACCAGAACCCGTACTGACAATATTAACAATCCTGTCTTCAGTCTGAGTCCCGACTAAAGATTCGTCGTATGTAGTATCCGCAAAAGGGATTTCGACGTTTGCAGCTATATAAAAGTTCTGAAATGCTGCGCCAAGGCTGAGGTCTGCGTAGTAAAGCGTTTCATCGTAGTCCCTGTCATTTTCGAATATGCTGCGTTCGTCTATAGGAACGATTACGTTACTGCGCTCAACGACTACGCCATCGCGGTGTTCTTCGAATTCTATTGTTTTTACTCCGATGGCAAACCCGGCTACCCAATCAATGCCGGATTCCTGGGCGATGATGTGGTTGGCCATAGCTGAAAGGCTTGCGAATAGAAAAAAGCGTGTGATTTTGTTTGTCATTGCGATCTCCTTAAGTGGCATATGTAAGCGCATTCATCTTTGAGCGCGCTATTTATACCTGGGCGTTTAGATATGTTTCAAAAGGACGAGAACACATAAACTGACATAGCCAATTCCGTCGCTAACGCGCCGCCGAGTGATCCCATTTCCAAGTCTGCTTCAACTCCTCTTGCAGTACCTTGGAAATCAACATTCTCGTATTTGCGCTGTAACAAAGCTATATCCCTTGCATATTCGTCGCTGTATGACACGTCGATTCCGGCTATGGCTGAGTCGTCGCTTGATTTCGTTCCAAAATGAAAATTACCAAGATAATTGGCGACACCCGGCGCTACTGAAAACTTTAGCGAAAAACTCTCTACCGGGTAAACTTGCTTATCCTTGTTGGACACGTTCCATGAGTAAAATTCGTAGTCACCTGCCGGCAGCTTGACTGCAAAGAGGTCGCCGCGCAGACCAGCTGTGTCCAGGTCGCCGCTTGGCCAGTTGCGCAGGAAAAGTCCACGGTCGCCGCTTTGTATTCGCCCTTCTGCACTATTATCCAGGCCAGAATAGAAAACCTTGTAGCGTGAACGATCGTCAGAATGGGAAATTGAACCCAACACGAGCCCTTGATTTGATTGGCTATCAAAGGTCGCTGTTTTTTGGATATTTGAGCTGGCACAGCCCGTGATTATCACGACGGCAACCGCAGCTAAAATCTTTCTCGTTGCATATAAATAACGCATAACCTTCTTCCTTACATTTTTCCTCTGTAGTTGTTGACAGTATATAACTGACCGCAATAGTTCAAGCCTTAAACACTGGCTTTTAGCGACACACAAAGAGCAACGTTCGGAAGTACTAGCACCGACTTGCTTTCTGCTTACGCACTGCATTGAACCGTTGTCTGCGCCCTGGCGCAGAGTGACCGGTTCGAAGCACGGCGCCGCACAAGCTTGCGGTGCCGTAAATTTAGCTAGAGCCCAATAAAATCAACGAGATACCCTTCCCTATATATTTGGCTTTGTAATCTATTCCATGTCGAGTAAATTCAGTGTTTAGAACTTTTCGACATAACAATGATACGCAAAATAACGATTTAGAATCAATTACCCAAACCGGCTAGCACTTATGTACTATCCAGCAAGCGCGAATTGCTGGTGTTGTGTTGGAGTGTGCTAACCCATTTATAATGTATCGCTGAATCGAATCGATTAGCTTTTTCCTTTGCCATTTTTAGATTGCGCTAAAATACTATTAAAAACGGGGTAGATTCACAGATTTTGCAGGGACAGAGAACTTTTGAATATCTTGCATGTGTACAGAACCTATTACCCTGATACTCAGGGTGGTCTTGAGGAAGCTATTCGACAAATTTGTCTGAATACCAAGCCCTATAATATTGAAAGTCAGGTTCACACCTTGAGCGCAGATCCCATCCCTGCGATTGTGCACCGCGAAGAAGCGATCGTGCATCGGTCGAAACGTAGCTTGGAAGTGGCTTCTTGTGGTTTTGGCGTCAAGGCGTTATTACATTTTAGACGCCTGACTAACTGGGCTGATATTATCCATTACCACTTTCCTTGGCCTTATGCGGATCTTATGCACTTTATGGCCCGGGTGAACAAACCGACGATCTTGACGTACCACTCGGATATTGTGCGGCAAAAAGGGTTGCTGTGTATTTACCGTCCGCTAATGATACGTTTTCTCTTTTCGGTCGATCGAATAGTTTGCACTTCTCCCAATTATTTCAAAACAAGTCAGGTTTTGAAGCAGTTTGCTGCCAAGGTGGAAACGGTGCCAATCGGTGTCGACGAATCGTCTTACCCGCAAGTCAATGACTTGTTTTTGGAAGACGTCCGACGCATCTATGGAGAAGGATTCTTTCTATTCGTCGGCAATCTACGTTACTACAAAGGCTTGCACATCCTTTTGGAGGCGATAAAGGGCGCGAATTTCATGGTCGTTATCGTGGGCGCCGGACCTATCGAGCGCGAACTCAAACAGCAGGCCATGAAGTTACAGTTGAATAATGTCATTTTCACTGGCTTTGTTTCTGATGAAGTAAAGGTCGCGCTGTTCAGGTTGTGTCGAAGCGTTGTATTTCCATCATATTTACGCTCTGAAGCGTTTGGCGTAACGTTGGTGGAAGGTGCTATGTTCTCTAAACCGCTCATTTCAACAGAAATTGGATCGGGCACAAGCCATGTAAATATACATGGTGAAACGGGAGTTGTTGTTCCACCCTCAGATCCTGTTAAGCTACGAGAAGCGATGGAATGGGTGTATGTGCACCCTTCCGATGCCAATGCGTTAGGGGCTAATGCCCGCGAACGATTTGAGCGTCATTTTACCGGCCGCCTCATGGGTAAAAAGTATGCAGGCTTGTATCGAGAATTGCTGATGCGAACTGACGTAGAATTACAGTTGGCAGATTAATGCTGGATTCCACTTTTGCGTATTGCGCTTGACGTCAGACCCCTTTCCACACCAATTGCAGGCATCGGACGCTATACCGGCGAATTATTGAAGCGCTTGACTCGCGATGAATCCAACGATTGGTTCGCCTATTCGTGCAGCACTATTCCTGAACCATTTAAAAATAAAAAAAACCTCGTTGTTCGTGAAGGCCAGTGCAGTGCTGGGCTTGGCACTCTCTTTGCTCAATTGATTTTCCCTGTTTGGGCCTTTAGGGACCAGATCGATGTATTCTGGTCGCCTCGCCACCATCTCCCGCTTTTACTAAGTCGAAATTGCAAAACCGTTGTAACAATTCATGACTTGGTGTGGAAGTGCTGTCCAGAAACAATGACATTACCGCGGCGCTGGGTTGAACAGTTGTTAATGCCGCCATCATTAAAGAAGGCAGACCTTATTGTCACGGTATCGCGCTCTACAGCCCAAGACCTGATTTCTGAATGCGCTATCGACCGTTCCAAACTGAAAATAGTCACTCCCGGTACAGTAGCACCAGATCTTAACTCGAAATCTATATTCGATGAAGACATCACAAGAGAACAACCCTATATTCTATTTGTTGGCACACTGGAGCCTCGAAAGAATCTGTTACGCGTCCTTCGCGCTTTTAGCGAATTAATAAAAAAGGGCGTGAAGTCCCACCGTCTGGTAATTGCTGGAGCGAAAGGTTGGGGAAAGATTCAGGTCGGGGAATATATGGTTAAGCTAGGAATAGTAGATTATGTAGAATTAATTGGCCGCGTCGATGATGAGTGCCTATTCGGACTATACAAAGGTGCAGACTTTCTATTAATGCCATCACTCTATGAGGGATTTGGTTTGCCTCTTGTTGAGGCCATGGCTTTTGGACTGCCTGTGATTAGCTCTAACGTGTCTTCGATGCCGGAAGTGGTAGGTGATGCAGGTCTGTTGGTTAATCCGTTAGATACAAAGGCCATTGAAAACGCGATATCATCGCTGGTACAAAATCAGCAGTTAAAACAAGACTTAAAGGCGAGGGCAGTCCTGCGAGCTCAAAACTTCTCTTGGGATTCGACCGCGCACAAAATGTTAAAGATGTTTCAGCAGCTCAAGTAGTTAGCACATCTGTTATTGGAGAAAGTTCAAAAGTTAAATGCGCGATGAAAAACCCTCAGCGCGCATTCTATGCTTGCGCGCCAGCAATAAGCGCTTAAACGCTGGCAGTTTTATGAAGGAATGCAGCAGGTATTGCCTGGCGAAATAGTACAGTGGTTTGATAGTTTCACCCCGGTGCTGAGCTACCGAGCGCCTGAACTCCCACAGGCTGGCAGCCAAATGATGATTGCTTAAGCCGCCGATGCGCATATTTGCGACAACGAAATCCAATTCGGCGAACAGCGCACCTTGCGTGATAGCTCTATGAAACCATTCGGAGTCCATTGCAAAACGGTAGTCGGGCGAAAACTCGCCCAATTCTGCAAAGAGTTGCTTTCGAACAAACGTTGCAGGATGAAACAACGACATAAAGTCCCATATGCGCGCCAGGTTTGGACGCTCGCCATACTCAACGTCAACAGAATCATCAACGTAATTTATTGCCCCGTAGAAAACGTCGGTGTTGGTGGCGCTAGAGTCGATTCGTTGGCACGCGAGGTTCAACGCGTCAGGCTCATAGTAATCATCAGCGTTCAGGAAAGCGACAAAGTCGCCTCTCGCCAATGCGATTCCTTTGTTGAACGCTTGCGCTACCCCACTATCGGGTTCACTGATAATTGCATCAATACTATGTCTATGAGCATTGATCACATCAAGCGTACCGTCAGTTGAGCCGCCATCGATCACGATAAACTCGATGCTATCGGTCTTCTGACTGACAACGCTTTCGATACATTGTGCAATATGAGGGTAACCGTTGAGCACAACAGTAATAATGCTTTGCAGTGGCCTCATAAGCGGGGTTGCGAATGCGGCATAGATACCTTAAAGCAGTAACAGAGAATCAAAAGCTTGAGAAGGTTCTACTACTTTTTTTACGCTTCTTTTTTTCAGCTACACTGGCGGAAATGTCCTCGCGTAGTTGCAATAGTTCCGCATTATCGGCTTTGTATTCCAACCCGCTAGCCACTAACTTTAGCGCCTGATCAAAATTGGATTCTGCCTTTTGTTGGGCTGCAAGTTTGTAATAGGCGGCGGTCACTTTTTTCCTGCCTTGCTTTAACCTGTCATCGCCAGGCATTATCTCCTCGGCAAGGTTGATTTGCGCTATAGCGTCGGTCACGGTCTGCTGCGTCAACGCCTCGGCGCCAAGTAGTGCATTTACCTCACTAAGCAGCGCGCTAAACTGCTGCTCGCGCCGCTGTGCTTGTTGTTGCTCAAACTGTAGTTTTTCAAAGCGCGCCTTGATCGCGAAGAGGCGTTTGTCGCGTGCGTCAATTTTTTGCAGAACGTCCATATTTTTTCCGGCAACTTCGACCCGACCTTCTGTGATGTCTGACTCTGCTGCGCGTAGATATGTCGTGAACATGTCGCCTAGCCCTTTAGTGGCCGCCGCATTTTTGGGATCGTGTTCGAGTACCGCCTTATACTTATCAACAGCGCTGCGGCCTTCCGGTTGTACATATTGTTTGTTTTTCACCGCTGAGTCGGCTTCCCGCAACAATTGCGCTATCAACCGGTTTTTTTCCTCCAGGGCCTTTTGTTTGCGCTTTTCTTTTGCCCTCACATATTCTTGTTTTCCACTGAACAAGGCATTCTGTGCGGCTCTTAGTTTGGTGTGGTCCGGTGCAATTTTAATGACCTTCGCGAGCGTTTTCTCCGCTTCGTCAAAGCGGTTCCTTTTAAGCAACCGTTCGATGCTACTCATGTAGCCATCGATGACATTGGTGATTCCAGCACGGGCCGCATCATTATCCGCATCAACACTGAGTACTTTTTGATAGCTGCCGAGTGCGGCGTCAAGATTCTTCGCGTCGTAAGCCAAAGTTGCGCTCTTGATGTATTTGGCTATGAGTTCCTGTTTTTCTCTTTCATTTTCCAACGCGCGCTTTTCTTCTTTGAGTCTGGTCTGCCACTTGGATATCGATTCATGGTTGGGTGCAATATTTATCAATGTTGACAGCACGCGTGTAGCCTCATCATAGTCTTTCTTACCCATGCTACGTTCCAGCATAAGCAAATGCTTTTGCTTTATGTTGAGCAAGCCCAGCTTCGCTTTCTGGTTGTTGCTGTCAATTGCCAATACGTTTTGGTATTTTTCATAAGCGTTGTCTCCCTTGGGAGAGCTTAGGCGGTCTTGATCATAAGCATCCTCCGCCGCTTTCAGCAAAGAGGCAATTTCCGTCCTGCGTTGGCGCTCTAATCTTTCAGATTCAGACTTACGTTCGGCGACGGCATTTTCTTTGGCGCGCAATTGTTGTCGAACAGCTTCCAACTCAGGATGTTCGGGCGCTATTCGCATGATCGTTTTGATAGAGTTGCTTGCTTCCGCTAAATTTCCTGCATTGATCTGTCGACGGCTTTGATTTAGCAACTGGCTACCAATCGCATGGATTCCGCTTTTTGCGTCGGCGTTATTGATGTCAATAGCAAACACGTTCTGATAGTGGTTGTAGGCGTTATTGTCCAGTGGAGAAATCAGCAGCCCTTGTGAAAATGCTTGTTTGGCTTTTTCCAACAACGACGCAATTTCCTGCGCGTCCGCTTGCCGTTCTTTTGCAGCTGCGTCACGCTCGGATATTGCTGCGTGAAGTCCTCGTTGCAGTCCAGCTAGTGCTTCGTGCCGGGGTTGCACACGCAATAGATCCATCAGTGATTGCTGTGCCTGGTCGATATTCCCTTGTTCAATAGCTAGCTCTGCTTTCTGCGCATAGTTTTCTGCTATCTGCTGTAAACCTCGCTTCGCGTCTTTGTTACTCACATTGAAGGCGAGAGCCTTTTGGTAGCTCGTTTCTGCAGCGGCAAATTTGCCCGCATTAAATTGTTGTTCGCCTTCTTCAACAAAAGCCTTAATTTCGGCTGCAACTGATTCAAGCTGTGCTGCAGACAACTCATTGGGTTCGTCAAAATAATCGTCTGCGTAGAACAAACCGACAAACACGGCTACCAGTAGCACGCAAGCGGCAGCAAACCAAACCACAGGCTTACCGGGCTTACGATTACTTGGTTTCGCCAACACAGTCGGCGCATTGACAGCGTGATTGCTGCTTGTTATTTTAGAAGGCTTGGCGCCATCTGGCGGACGTTGCAACGCTGAGAAACTTGCCGCCTGGTCTAGCAAGAGAGTGTCTTTTCCAACGCAGCCAGTCGTTAAAATACTTTCAATTGCGGCAACAAACTGCGCACCCGTTTGGTAGCGATCTTCGGGTTTTTTGGCAAGAATACGGTCGATGACAGACTGAAATGCAGCGAATTCCGGCGCAAGTTCAGGTATGGGGTCGGAAACGTGCTTGATTGCTATCGTAAGAGGCGAGGTGCTGGAATATGGCACCACTCCGGTGAGCAGCTCGTAAAACACAACACCTAGGCTGTAGATATCAGACCGGCTGTCGACTTGTTCTCCCGTGGCCTGCTCGGGACTCATGTATTTTGGCGTCCCCATGACCGTGCCGGTATGGGTGATTCCATCAGCAAAATCGATTGTTCTGGCAATGCCAAAATCCGTCAGTACCGCTTCGCCTGTTGAACGAAATAAGATATTGGCGGGCTTTACATCTCGATGTACGTAGCCTAGGTCGTGCGCGCAGTCCAGTGCAGCAGCGATTTGGCGAATGATATCGCAAGCGGCTGGCAATTCGAGCTCACGATCCTGCATGTGGCTTTGCAGGTCGCCACCTGCCAGATACTCCATTGCGATGAAATAGATATCGCCGTGCCTGCCAACATCGTGTACGAGTACAATGTTATTCTGCCGAAGCCTGCGCATAATCCTGGCTTCTCTGATAAAACGCTGGCCAAATTCCTCATTTCTTAGCAGATTAACATCGAGTATCTTGATAGCGACTTCGCTATCGAAATTATGTTGATGGGCATGGTATACGGTGGCCATACCGCCATGGCCAATTGCTTTATGTATCGTGTAACCGGGAATCTCAATCTTCATGGCGTATCAAATGTAACAGCTGCGCGCGCCTGGCCGTTATGCTCACACGCCAGAACGAAAATAAAACAACTCGCAGCAAAGCCCAATGTATTATAACTCGGGTTGTCACTGTTGACCTCAATTTTGACCGGGTCTTTGCTGTTGAAAGCTTTACTCAGTTCTGCTGTATCATCTTCAGCGCGCCTGGCGCCGAGCCACTCTATATGTTTCGTCCATGGCAGCACGTTGCGCTGCAGGAAATTGAGTCAGAATAGACTGGCGCTGGAGGCAGTAGTTTTGCGCGCCGGGTCTCTCTCTGTTCAATCTTTTTGGTTCCAATTCTGCGCGCCTTGCTGTGAATTAAAATATCGCAGCAATGTGCAGTGCGCGACTTCAACTTAATACCCTGCTTCGCGCAGCGAGATAGCTCGCTGCGGGGTAGTTTCGTGTCTAAATCCGGCCGTATTCGCCGTAGCTGTTCATTTTCATTACAGGACTCAATAATCGCCTGCGCCCGGCGCTGTTGCTTGAGTTATCTTACG
>JBPCXM010000069.1:0-2645 GCA_051008535.1 Pseudomonadales bacterium
GCTGATGGGAGTTGCGGGAACCAGCCAAACACGTCTGCTCGTGCTGCTTATGTTAACAGTGGCCGCGCTCTCTGCGTTTATGAGCTCTACCGGAGCGGTGGCGATTTTTATTCCAATTGCGCTCGGACTTGCTGGCAAGCTGGGGCTTGCTCCGTCACGCATCATGATGCCGATGGCCTTCGCCTCCCTCATCGGCGGCATGCTCACACTGATTGGTACTCCCCCGAACCTGGTAGTAAGCACCCAGCTCGAGCGCGCGGGTTTGTCACCCTTTGGGTTCTTCAGCTTCACCCCTATCGGATTACTAGTGTTGGCAGTCGGCATCGCCTACCTACTACTGATTGGTCAACGTTTGCTGCCCAGGCAGAAGACCGAGACTGGTGGACAGGTGCACCGCTCGATAATCGATCTCGCAGTAGCCTACGGGATTAAAGGCAAGGTGCAGCGACTGAGAATCACGGAGCAGTCGCCGCTGGATGGTCAAACGGTAGCGCAGGCAGTGTTGCGCACGCGTTACGGTGTCACGGTGCTCGGTCTGCAACGTCATCAGGGTCACCGCTCGGTCGTTTTACCAGTGCTCAGTCATTCCGTGTTTCAGTCCGGCGATATCCTTATCATCGGGATTGATGGCACAAAGGATCTGGGGGGATTAGTAGACAATGATAAGCTCGAGATACTCCCACTCGAGGACACACAAAGGGAAGTGCTGATAAAAGAGCTCGGTGCTGCCGAGGTTTTACTGACACCTAAATCTGAGCTCATTGGCCGTACGCTCTCCGATTCTTACTTTCGTACGCACTATGGGCTGACCGTAGTGGGCATCATGCGTAAAGGTGAGCCCGTCACAGACAATCTCAGTGAAACCACGCTCGAATTCGGGGACTCGCTGCTGGTGGCTGGTGGGTGGAAATACATTAGCCGGCTTCAAGGCGAGCAATCCAACTTTTTTGTATTAACTCTGCCTGAAGAAATGGACGAGGTGGCACCCAATCGCAGCCGAGCTCCGATCGCCTTGCTGATTCTGGGCACAATGCTGCTTACAATGACCTTCAATTTGGTCCCAAGCGTAACTGCTGTGCTGCTGGCGGCCATTGCCCTGGTGCTGACGCGCTGTCTGAGCATGAATGATGCCTACGGTTCCATCAATTGTGAAAGCCTGGTGTTGATTGCCGGCATGTTGCCGATGGCAACCGCGCTCGAAAAAACCGGTGGTGTAGAGATAATCGTGAATGGGCTCATCGACAGTCTCGGTGACACCGGACCGGTTGCTCTGATGGCAGTTCTGTTTGTGTTGACCTCGGTGTTCAGTCAATTCATTTCCAACACCGCAACCACGGTACTGGTCGCACCGATTGCGTTGGGCGCGGCAGAAGGATTCGGCGTTTCGCCCTATCCGCTGCTGATGACGGTCGCAATCGCCGCTTCCACGGCATTTGCTACGCCAGTGGCATCGCCAGTAAACACGTTGGTATTGGGTCCGGGCGGCTATCGCTTCAACGACTTCGTCAAGGTTGGAGTACCATTACAACTGCTGGCAATGGTCGTTACCTTGCTCGCAGTTCCTGTTTTGTTTCCGCTTCAATAGTTTTGACATTACAAGCCCACTTGCGGGGTGACCGTGCGGTTTGCTGTAGCTGTTCGTAACGTCAGAACACGTAATTCGCCTTTTCGAAATTAGGCCGAGCGCGTGCAGCGTCATCATTTTCTTTTCGCCCGATGGAATTAATGATGACAATCAACCCAATTTGATTTGCACCGTTTCATCGGTGGTATTTTTGCAAGCATCAGGCCAGTCGCGGCAATGACCGTATGATGAGTGCGATCAAAAGGAAGATCGCAACCCCAACTAGAAATGGCCACATGCGATCGGTTCGACGGTTGGGCAATTCCTCCGTCATCACGTTGACGAGAATCGCGCCGGAAAGAAAGGCCGTGGTCGCCCCAACTACTGACTTCGGAAGCTCCGTCACCACGCCCAGCGTCCATCCCGTCAAAAGCATGACTGCAAATATCCACCTCAAAAAGCGATCAAAATGGACTTCGTTTCGAAGACGCAGCTGATGATCTATGCTCAGAAAATGAGGACCAAACGCAATCAGGATGAGAATGTAAGGGGTCAGTCCAGCTCTCGGAACGTCGGCAATCAAATAACCGATAAGCAAACTGTAGGCACCGAAACCTAGTCCAAGCGGCGGTCGCCATTTGTGGGCATCTAGGTCCTCACGATGGGATAAGCGGTCCAACCACAAATAGGTGAGCAACCCGAGAAGCGCAATGACAAAGAAGTGATAGTGCAGGAATTCCCAGCCATCGGGGTTTGCCGCAATGAAGCCCGCCGTGTAGTCGCTCAACTTCGGCAGCATGTAAAAGAACACGTAACCCAGTGCAACTCCACCCGACAAGGGTATCCAGATGTGGCGATACCGGCTGGCTCCTCGATCGAATGCAGGAAAATAAACATGCAGTAAGGCCAGCAGGAGGACAACCAGTGCACCAGCTATTGTTTTCATGGCAAGTCGGCCGTGTTGTTCGTTATTCGGTCCACAATCCTAACTAAAGTTAGGGCAAAATCTTAGCGCAAAAGTAAGTGTTCATGTTAAACGGAGGTCGAGATCGACCAGATAGTAGAAGCCAACGACGACACC
>JBPCXM010000070.1:0-4514 GCA_051008535.1 Pseudomonadales bacterium
GTGTCGGCATTGCCGAGGGCTTTGTCGCACCGACCACCCACAGCGGCATGCTGAAGCGCTTAAAAGAGTGGGGGTTGCGAATTAATCCGCACATTTGCGTCGCCAAAAACATCGGAGAATGCCAGCAGTACTACCGGCAGACTATGGAACGGCGGGCAACGCTTGAGTACGAAATCGACGGCACCGTGTATAAAGTCGACCGGCTGGACTGGCAAGCCGAATTGGGTTTCGTCTCTCGCGCACCGCGTTGGGCGGTGGCGCACAAATTTCCCGCGCAGGAAGAGTTGACTCAGCTGGTGGCAGTGGAGTTTCAGGTAGGCCGTACCGGTGCTATCACACCGGTTGCGCGTCTTCAGCCAGTGTTTGTCGGCGGCGTCACCGTTAGCAACGCGACACTACATAATATGGATGAGATTGCGCGACTTGATGTGCGCGCCGGTGATACAGTCATTGTGCGCCGCGCCGGCGATGTCATACCGCAGATCGTGCAAGTAGTTAAAGACGCGCGGCTGCCAGGTGCAAAGAAAACACGCGTACCGGCCAATTGCCCGGTGTGCGGTTCCGATGTAGAGAGGAATGAAGACGAGGCGGCTTATCGATGCGTGGGCGGACTGGTATGCGCTGCACAACGTAAGCGAGCGATTCAGCACTTTGCCTCACGTAAAGCTATGGATGTCGACGGCTTAGGTGACAAACTGGTAGATCAATTAGTCGACGAGAACCTGATTGCGACGGTGGCCGACTTGTATGCACTCGACCATGCAACGCTCAGCGAACTCGAAAGAATGGGTTCCAAATCGGCTGACAATTTGTTGGCTGCACTGGAAAAAAGCAAAACCACAACGTTGCCGCGGTTTCTTTATAGTCTGGGCATTCGCGAAGTTGGCGAAACCACCGCGCGCAGCGTAGCGCAACACTTTGGCAATCTGGAAACCATTGTCACGGCCACCGAGGAAGACTTACACGAGGTTGACGATGTGGGACCTATTGTCGCCACCCATATCGCCGGCTTTTTCCAGTCCAAACAAAATCAAAAAGTAATAGCCGAACTGCAGGCAAGCGGGGTGCATTGGCCCGCAATAGAACGCACTGCGCGGACCTCGCCGTTGGCTGGGAAGACCTTCGTGCTAACCGGTACTCTGCAAAGCCTACCGCGTGAAGAGGCCAAGCATCGCTTGCTGGGGCTAGGTGCAAAGGTTGCCGGCAGCGTGTCGAAAAAAACTGATTACGTTGTAGCCGGCGATAAAGCTGGGTCGAAACTGGCTAAGGCCAACGATTTAAATATTCAAATATTGTCTGAACAGGAGTTTATCGACCTAACGCAGTAATTCTTGCTGGCGATCATTATTCATGCTTAATGCGTAATACTAATTGATAATCGCTTATTCTTTATACTTTGGTATAATAGGTCGATGGTGGACACACAGAATTACAGCAGAGAACGCGAACGTCTGAAAAAGGCTAGTCTACGTCCCACGCGGCAGCGGCTGGCATTGGTACGATTGTTGTTTGGCGCTGGAAATCGTCACGCAACGCCTGAGCAATTGTACGAAGAGGCGAAACAAGCCGGCATTCAGGTATCGTTGGCTACTATTTACAATACGCTGAACCACTTCACTTCGGCCGGGTTGTTGCGTCAAGTCACACTGGCACAGGGCAAGACCTTCTTCGATACCAATACCGGCTTGCACCACCATTTCTACGACGAAACCTCGCAACAGCTGATCGATCTACCTGCGGAGGCTTTGCATCTTGAGCACCTACCCCAGGCGCCAGAGGGTAAATCAATTACCAGCGTTGATGTGGTAGTGCGCATTCGATAGTGTCAGTCTTTTGCTCTGATTCGCCGCTTTAACCCGGCAATATAGATTAGAATTATTCTAGTTTATTGACATACGCTTTGGGCTGGCTTAGTCTTAGAGCCGGCCGTTTGTCGTGCTTGCGGTCGCATTTTATTAGACCAGACGGAGAAACTTGTATGTCACTCAAGGGCACCAAAACCGAAGGAAATTTGAAAGACGCGTTTGCCGGAGAAAGCCAGGCTAACAGACGCTATTTGTATTTCGCACAAAAAGCAGACGTTGAAGGCTACAATGATGTCTCCACCGTATTTCGTTCGACTGCGGAGGGTGAAACTGGCCATGCGCATGGGCACCTGGAATACCTCGAAGAGGTAGGCGATCCGGCAACGGGCGAACCGATAGGTTCGACGTCGCTTAACCTGAAAGCAGCTATCGCTGGCGAAACGCACGAGTACACCGATATGTATCCAGGCATGGCGCGTACCGCGAGAGAAGAAGGTTTCGAAGAAATCGCCGATTGGTTTGAAACACTTGCCAAGGCGGAAAAAAGCCACGCCGGTCGCTTCCAAAAAGCGCTGGATACACTCGACGCGTAAGATCCAACTACTGCCGGCTTAGCACGCCGGCAGCCCCCTTTAAGGAGTCTAATATGCGAGAGGGCAGTCTCGACGCGCCCACGCGCCACCCCGTTTTCTGGGAATCAGAAGAATTTTATAATAAGAAAGCGCTGGACGAAGAAACCCGCCGCATATTCGACATCTGTCACGGTTGCCGGCGGTGTTTCAATCTGTGTGATTCCTTTCCCCGATTGTTCGATCTAATAGACGAGTCAAAAACCGGCGAGCTTGACAGTGTCGACAGCGCAGATTTCAAACCGGTGGTTGATGCGTGCACGCTATGCGACATGTGCTTTATGGCAAAGTGCCCGTACGTGCCGCCGCACGAATTCGATCTGGATTTTCCGCACTTAATGTTGCGACACCGGGCCTTGCAGTGGCGCGACAAAGAAATCGGTTTCGCGGAGAAGCAGCTGATCGAAACCGATCGCAATGGAAAATTAGGTACCGCGCTTGCTCCGCTTGCGAATAGTGCAACCCGCCGCGAAGGCAAAGTCTTGCGACCGATGCTAAATCGCGTGCTCGGTGTTCATCAGGACGCTGAACTGCCGCCGTTTGCAAGTAAAACGCTCGCTGCACAAATGAAAAACGACGCCATCAAAGTAAACACCGATGCGCCGGGTTTTGGCCGCAAAGCAGTGCTGTACGCGACCTGTTACGGCAGTTTCAACGTACCGGAAATTGGTCTTGCAACACGCCACGTTCTAGCCCACAACGGCGTCGAGACAGAGCTCGTGTATCCTGAATGTTGTGGTATGCCGCAATTCGAGAAAGGTGATATCGCGGCGGTGGCCAACAAAGCCAGCAATGTAGCGACCTGCTTACAAGCATACATAGACAAGGGCTATGATGTGATTGCCCTAGTTCCCAGTTGCGCGCTAATGCTGAAATTCGAATGGCCTTTGTTGCTGCCTAACGATAAAACAGTGGCGCAGCTATCCACCGCTACTTATGACGTGGCAGAGTATATCGTCGAGCTGGCGGCAAAAGGCTTAAGTGACGGTTTGCAGGTGATGGAAAAGGCCGTCACCGTGCATATTGCTTGTCACGCCCGGGCGCAAAATATGGGGCATAAGAGTGCCGAGATGTTGCGACTGGTACCGAAACTCAAAGTCAATGTGATTGAACGCTGCTCGGGCCATGGCGGATCCTGGGGGGTAATGGAAGACAATTTTCCCGTCGCCTTGAAACAAGCGCAACCGGTGGCACGCCAGGTGGTGAAACAGGAGCCGGATGTAGTCAGCTCGGAGTGTCCGTTGGCTGGCCTGCATATAGCGCAAGCAATGGGAGATGAAAATCCGGCAGAGCAGCTAAGCCATCCCGTTTTGCTTATGGCACGCGCCTACGGTTTCGAATTCTAGTGTCCTGTAATGAATAAACTGTACATATAGAGCCACCCAATTTGTGCTCTGCAAGGCGCAGTTTGCAGGGAATGTAGGCCACCTTTCCAAGAACTGCAACGCCGCAGAGTGCAAATTGGGTGGCTCCCTTCGGGCGATTCGCCAAAGGGTCATCAGCGTTGTTGCGCTTTCTTGACGTAGGCCCACTATGCCTACGAAAACGCGCCTAGCTGCTGACCCTTTGGCGAGTCGCTAAATGTACAGTTTATTCATTACAGGACACTAGAGAACATACAATGCCTAAAACTGAAATTAAAGCGCAAGACATACTCGGTTACGATGACTATGTTGAAGTGCGCAAACAACACAAGCAGCAATTGCTGGAACATAAAAAGTATCGACGCGTGGAAATAGGCCCGGTAGCCTGCTGCTATTTTGAGTCATACCAGACTATGTTGCATCAAATACAGGAAATGCTATATATCGAAAAAGGCGGTGATGAACAGCTAGTCGATGAGCTAGCTGCCTACAATCCAATGATTCCCAAAGGCAGCGACCTTGCCTGTACGGTGATGTTTGAGATTGATGATGAAATTCGCCGCCGCCATTTTCTGGCACGCTTGGGTGGAGTCGAGGAGACCATGTTCTTCCGCTTTGGTGAACATGAAGTTTTCGGCGTGCCCGAAGACGACGTGGACCGTACTACCGCCGATGGTAAAGCTTCCTCCGTTCAGTTTCTGCATTTCAATTTTGCC
>JBPCXM010000071.1:0-13037 GCA_051008535.1 Pseudomonadales bacterium
AACTGCAGCGACCACATCGCCTTCGCCTAGACCCAAGCCGCGCAAGCCATGCACAATACGATTGCAATCGCTCAATAATTCGCCACGACTCCACTCTTTTCCATTTGGGTCAGCGATTGCCAATTTGCTGGGCTCTTGCTGGGCGAAATGCCAAAATCCAAGATCTGCCATGAGTACTCCTTCAATGTGATAATGCCGCATTCAGCTTGTCTGTCTGCGTTCGCGGCTAGACGCTTTTCCGCAGGCATAGTGTGCCCTACGGCAAGGGAAAGCACCAACAGTAGGCACTTTTTAGGCGACAACGCCGTGGACGCAGACAGTCAAGCCCGAAGGGAGCCACACAGCGCTTCCCCTGCGTCGTTGCACCCGTTTGACGTATGAATAGCTATGCCTGCACGGTCGCGTCTAGCAGGAAAAGCGCTGTGTGGCTCTGAATACGGCATTATCACATTGAAGGAGTACTAGTCTATCCTCAAACGTTTATTAATCGGGTACCATGCCGGCTTTCTGTTGCATGGTGTCGTAGGGTTAAAATATATCATGTGCGCGTTTGTGCGCGGAATTAAACAACGTTAACCCGGCCATATCACTTTGAAGGAGCGAGACAGGTGCGAAAAACTATTGTGACCATCGCCAGCATATTGCTGCTCAATACCGTTGCCCATGCAGAGACGGCGCAAGAGAAAGGCTTCGCGATTGCTCAGGAGCAAGACCGCCGTGATGACGGCTGGGGCGACTCTACTGTAAATATGAAAATGATTTTGCGGCGCAGCAATGGTCAGGCAACCGAGCGTCGCCTGCGCTTAAAATTATTGGAAGTTCCCGGCGATGGCGACAAGGGTTTGACGATCTTTGACGAGCCAAAAGACGTTCAGGGCACGACCTTTCTAAATTATTCGCACGCGGTCGAGCCAGACGACCAATGGATCTACTTACCGGCATTGCGACGCACCAAGCGGATTTCTTCGAAGAAAAAAACCGGCCGCTTTATGGGTAGTGAATTCACGTACGAGGATATGTCATCTTTCCAGCTCGAGAAATACGACTACAAGTATTTGCGTGACGACAAGTACGAAGGGCAAGCGATATTTGTAGTTGAAAGCTATCCCAAGGATGAATTCTCCGGCTACTCCAAACAGATTAGTTTTATAGATCAACAGGAATATCGGCCACTTAAAGTTGAATTTTATGATCGTCGTGGCGAGCTGCTAAAAACTATGGAGATGAAAAACTACCAACAATATCTCGACAAGTATTGGCGTGCTGAACGGGCGCTGATGCAAAACCGACAAACCGGTAAAAGTACTGAGATGGTATGGGAAGGGTACCAGTTCAAGGTCGGCTTGAGCGAAGCCGATTTTAATAAAAGCGTATTAGACCGAGTGCGATAAGCGCTGCACAATCATGACCAAGGCTAGTTTCCAGCTCGATCCCAGATTGAGAAATGATTGTATTCAGTTGGATGAGCTTCGTTTGAGTCGCCTATTGTTAATGAACAATGCCTTGCTGCCGTGGTTTATTTTGGTGCCGCGTGTGAGTGTAACGGAAATTTACCAACTGCAGGCCGAGGAGCAACAACTGCTATTACAAGAGATCAACGCGTTATCGGCCTTTGCTGAAACAACTTTCAATGCTGACAAACTCAATATCGGCGCTATCGGTAATATTGTCAGTCAATTGCATATTCATGTCGTTGCACGCAAAAAGACCGATTGTTGCTGGCCTGGTGTCGTCTGGGGGGTTGAGCAGCGCGAGGAATACACCGAAGAGGCGCTGGTCATGCTGCGCGATCAGGTGCAACTCCACTTCGTCCAGGCCGGCCTACGCGCTTAGCTAAATGCAATTTATACAGTAGCTTACTGTCGATAATTATCCAAAAAACTTGCAAGCCTGCCGATTGCTTTTTCCAGCACATCAACGCGCGGCAAAAACACCATGCGGAAATGGTCCGGTGTCGGCAGGTTAAAACCGCTACCGTGTACCAGCAGAATTTTTTCTTGTAAGAGCAGATCGAGCACGAACTTCTCATCGTCTTTAATACCGAAGCGCTGCGTGTCAATCTTGGGGAACAAATAAATAGCAGCAGCGGGTTTCTCGCAGCTAATACCGGGTATGTCGTTCAGCAGCTGCCATGCGAGATCGCGTTGCTGCGTAAGACGACCGTTAGGCAGTATTAACTCGTTGATACTTTGATAACCACCAAGCGCGGTTTGCACACCGAATTGCGCTGGTACGTTAGCGCATAAGCGCATGGACGCGAGAATGTTAAGGCCTTCAATGTAGTCGCTGGCGACATACTTGGCGCCGGAGATAATCATCCAGCCAGAGCGAAACCCCGCTAGTCGATATGCTTTGGACAAGCCATTGAAACTCACGCACAGTACTTTCGTTGCCAACTTGGCCATTGGTGTGTGTTGGTGACCGTCGTATAAAATTTTGTCGTAGATTTCGTCGGCAAATACGACCAGTTGATGCTGCTCAGCCAACGCCACAATTTGTTGCAATAACGCGTCGGAGTACAGCGCGCCGGTGGGGTTGTTAGGATTGATCACAACGATCGCACGCGTGCGGCGCGTAATTTTACTTTCGATGTCGGCAATGTCTGGCATCCAGCTGGCGGCCTCATCGCAGCGGTAATGCACTGGAATACCGCCACCTAGCGAAACCGCAGCCGTCCAAAGGGGGTAATCGGGCGCCGGTATCAATACTTCGTCGCCATTGTTCAGCAAACCCTGGGTCGCCATCACGATTAGTTCGCTGGCACCATTGCCCAGATAAATATCGTCTAAATCGATGTGCTCAATCTGCTTTTGCTGGCAGTGTTGCATGATGGCTTTGCGTGCGGCAAACAGGCCTTTGCTTTCGCAGTATCCTTGCGCCTCCGGCAGATTATGGATCACGTCTTGCAGAATTTCGTCGGGCGCATCGAAACCGAATGCGGCTGGGTTGCCGATGTTGAGCTTAAGAACGCGGTGGCCTTCTTCTTCCAGTTGATGGGCCGCTTTTAAGACCGGCCCACGAATTTCGTAGCAGACGCTTTCCAGCTTGTCGGACTTTAATATCTCATGCATTGCAGTTGGCCTTGTGTCGGAGTACCAGTCATCGCTGCGTTTAAGTTTAGTTAAAAAAGTGGCACAATGTTTTGACTAGTTGTTTTTCGTGTTCAATAGCCGTCAAACTCGCTGATATATTAGCATGCCAGAGAGTTGCACGTTGCAATGAAAGAGGAAGTAGACATGGCAAAAATTGAAAAGACCGATGCCGAATGGCGCGCTCAACTAAGCGACGAAGAGTATCATGTGTGTCGTGAAAAAGGCACGGAGAGGGCATTTGCCGGCGAATACACCGATACCAAAACGAAGGGCAAGTATCATTGCACGTGTTGCGGTGAGGAGCTGTTTGCATCCGATACGAAATTTGATTCTGGCAGTGGCTGGCCTAGCTTTTTCGAGCCGGTTGGTGGCGACCGCATTACCAGCGAAGCCGACCACAGTCACGGCATGGAGCGCACCGAAGTAACTTGCAGCAACTGTGGTTCACATTTGGGCCATGTATTTAGCGATGGCCCGGCGCCTACCGGTGAGCGTTACTGCATAAACTCGGTATCGCTGAAGTTGAAGGCAGAAGGAGAATGATCGTTAAATAAGCAAGTCCGACTATTTGTTTTGCAGTTTGTTGATGCATCCTTCCAGCATGGGCAAGCGGCCCTGCGGCGTCTCGCTGCCGCTGGCCTTGTGCAGGGCGCGCTGCGCTGATTGGTAATAGCGAAGCGCCGTTGTGCCGTCGTTTTCCTGCTCGGCTTTGCGTGCACATAACACATACTTGTCTGCGGCGAGTTCCAGGCTGCGCTGGTCTAGCTGCTGCATAAATTTTTTCGCTTCAGCGGCTGAAACTGCTTTGTAAGCGCATAGTTGTTTGACAACGCGGCGTACACCAGGCAAGGCATGCTGCGCGGCTCTTATTCTTGGCTCATCGTCAAAATTAGGCAGCGGTGCGCCTGTCGCCCGCTGATTCAAGGTATTGACCTGCGAATCGGCGGCTTCAATACAGGGCAGATAACCGGCGCCGCTGCCGTGCCTGGCGTGTAAGCGACGAAAGGAATTAGCCAGAAAGCGGCAGATAACCAGCTTCAATTCGGTTGAAATCAGCCCGCCCGGGCTGTTCTCCAGTACCCGCAGAATTGCCCAAAGCTGGCGTAACAAGGCATCGTCGGCCCACGCTTGAGCGCTTGCATTTTGCTCATAAAGGCGCACTAGGCTGTTGCTAAATAACAAGCAACATGTGATGAACCCAAATACCAATGGCCAAGCCATAGAATAACTCCATTTAGTCCTGTTTGAAGTATAGGTCAGGATAGAAAAATGGTGCGCCTTAGCTCTGTTGTGGTGGCACCCGCACATCGTTCTATAATGGTCGAGTACCTACATCGAGCATAAAAACCATGCCAGCCAACCGCTTTATTGAACAGATTCGGCGTAACCTGGTGGCGTTGATCAGCCTGGCCATTGCGCTCAGCAGCTTAAGTTACAACACCTGGCGCAATGAACAGACCGAGCAAAACCGCAATGTGCGTGCCGCCGGATTCGAAGTGTTGTTGAAGTTGGGCGAACTCGAACGCACGGTGCTTCGTTTGGGCTATGCGCCTGAAGAAGCGACCGAGGATCCGCGTATGGGTTGGGCGATCGTTCTAAATATAAACGCGTTTTGCGATTTGTTGCCGGCTTCGGTCGCCAACGCGCAGAAAAACCTATTTAACACGTGGAAAGCACATTCGCAGCAGCTGGAGAAACCTGAAGGGACTGAGAACAGTGAGGCGAGAAAAGAAAGACAAGCAAGCGCCGAGGCAGTTGGCGATGCGATAGATAAGTTACGTGTCGGAGTTCAGCAGTCGCTGCACGACTTGAGATAGGCCGTGCAATAGTCTGTCAGTGCGCTTGCAGCATGTCACCCACCGCAAGCGCACTGCTCGATTACGCCATAACGGCTTTGACTTCAAGAAATTCTTCAAAGCCGTAAATGCCCCATTCGCGGCCATTGCCGGATTGTTTGAAGCCTCCGAATGGATTCGAGCCGTCCCCATCCCTGCCATTGATATGAATGTTGCCGGCGCGAATGCGTTTGGCAACCTGTTTGGCGTGTTCTGTCTCACCCGATACATAACCGGCCAGGCCGTACTCCGTGTCGTTGGCGATGGCTACTGCTTCGTCTTCGTCCTTGTAAGTCATGATCGACAGCACCGGGCCGAATATCTCTTCTTGCGCTATAGTCATATCGTTAGTGACATTGGCAAACACTGTTGGCTTGATAAAATAGCCAGTTTCCAACCCTTCGGGCTTGCCAGGCCCACCTGCAATAAGTTCCGCGCCTTCTTCGATGCCCTTATTAATAAGGGCTTGAATTTTGTTAAATTGCAGTTCGCTAACGACGGGACCCATCACCGTGTTTTCGTCGGCACTATCCCCGGGCTGAATGCTCTCGGCGGTTGCGCGGGCGGCTTCTATTGCCGTTGCAAGGTGCTGTTCCGGTACCAACATCCGCGTCGGTGCGTTACACGACTGGCCAGTGTTGTTGAAGCAATGCTTGGCGCCTCTGGCGACGGCTTTGGCGATGTCGGCGTCGTCAAGGATAATATTGGCAGACTTGCCGCCCAGCTCCTGGGCAACACGTTTAACGGTATCCGCTGCAGCCTTGGCAATTGCGATGCCAGCGCGGGTGGAACCGGTAAACGATACCATGTCTAAATCTGGGTGTGCCGATATGGCCGCACCTACACCGAGACCGTCGCCGTTGACCATGTTGTATACGCCGGCCGGCACGCCGGCTTCGTGAATGACTTCGGTCAATATCGCGGCGCTGATGGGTGCTATTTCGCTGGGCTTCAGTACACAAGTGCAGCCGGCTGCCAGGGCTGGAATCACTTTACAGGCAATCTGGTTAACCGGCCAGTTCCAGGGTGTAATGAAGCCACATACGCCTATGGGTTCTTTGCTAATCTCGTGCGCTGCATGCTTTTCTTCAAACTGATAGTCACGCAACACCGCCAGCGTTTGGTCCAAATGCATTACCCAAGTGCCCGCTTGTGGTCCCTTGGCTAAGCTAATAGGCGCCCCCATTTCCTGACTGATAGCTTGCGCAACGTCTTCGTAGCGAGCCATATAGCATTCTTTAATGCGCTCGAGCAGGGCGATACGCTCTTCCCGGCTGGTCTGTGAGTAGGTCTCAAACGCCGTCTTCGCCGCGGCAACCGCCAAATCAACATCGGTGGCATTACCTAGACTAATGGTGCCGATGCTTTGCTCAGTTGCCGGATTAATGACCTCACAGATTTTGCCATCCTGCGGTTTTACCCATTTGCCATTAATATAAAAATCGTTAAAGGTGTACATTACAGATCTCCTAAGGAATCGTTGTTCGCGCTGTCGCCGCTATTGTAAACGGTTCGGGGCCAGGTTTCGATGAAATAAAAAGCATACTTTATGTCATTGCCCAGAATCCGGACCAACGACTACAAAAGCTATGCTGCGTTATAGCCGGTGATTTTTTTTGCTGCTTGCCACGCAAAAGTCATGGCAGTACCCAATGTCGAGCCGGGGCCAGGGTAGGTCGGTAGTACCGGAGCCGCACAGTTGCCAACAGCATATAAACCTTGAATCGCTTCGCCATTTTCCTTTAATACCTGCGCGTCAACGTTTGTCACCAGGCCACCGTTAGTGCCAAAGTCGCCAGGATCTTGTTTCAGTGCATAGAACGGTGGCTTGGCTATAGGCGCTAAACACGGGTTGGGCTTGACCGAGGGATCGCCATAGTAGCGATCATAAACGGCATCACCGCGCTGAAATTCCAGGTCTTTGCCGGTCCCGGCGTAACTGTTTAGATCGCTAACAGTTTGCTGCAAGGTCTTTGGGTCTACGTTGATTTTACGGGCGAGTTCATCGAGTGTATCGGCTTTCGCCAGAAAGCCCTCGTCGTAGTAGCTTTGCGGAATAGTCCAGTCGGGTTTTAAGCTGCTGGTTAATAGCGGGCCGACGATATAACTGGCGCGAAACTTAGCATCGAAGATCAGGTACGAAGGTATACACGCACGTTCTTCGCTATGCACTTCGAAGAACTCTAGTTGATAGGCCATATAGTTTTGCGATTCGTTGGCGATACGCTTGCCGTCAGGACTCACCAGTACCGAACCGGGAAATGATTTTTCCTGGATACTCAAGCGTGGTATCTCCTCACCCGGCACGCTGATAGTAGTGCACCACCAAGCGCTGGACATCATGCGCGTCGCCGCGCCCAGTTCCAGTCCGGCGCGAATAGCATCGCCCGTGTTGGTGTGGCAACCTGCACTCCACAGGTGGTTGGTCGGCTGCGGCAAATACTGCTCACGCATGCTTTGATTGTGTTCAAAACCGCCGGCCGACAGTATCACTCCCTTCCGCGCCTGGATGCGTTGTTTATTGCCATCGCGCTCGACCTCAACGCCAGTCACTTTGCCATTTTCGGTAATTAGATTAGTCATCGCCGTGTTCAGCCACAGCGGCATATCTCGATCTTGCATGGAAACCCGCAAACGCGCCACTCCTGCGCAGCCGGTTGCGCAACGCCGGGCGCGGCGCGACTTCAGCCGCCAGGGTAAATCGAAAAAATATTTAAACAATAGCTTAAGTGTTAGACCAAGCCAGCCTTGCAAGCGGCCAACGAGAATGTGTGCTTCGTCCTGAGTGATGCCAATGATATTGAACAGATACATCATTTGATGGGTGTTGACCAGTTTGTCCCATTCATCGCCCAATTCGTTGACGTTGATTGGTTCGGGCTCCATCGAGCGATGTCCGCTGCGCGAGCTTTCAAGGTTGGTGTAGTAGTCAGGGTACTGGTACAAAGAGAGATAGCGCACACGGGTACGCTCGTGCAGAAAGTCGATCATTTTTGGCGCCTGCTCAACATATGTGTCGAGCATTTCTTCTGGAACTTGATCGGACGGAATGGTTTGTCGCAGATACTCGCGCGCAGTAGCCAGTGAGTCGTCGGCGCCGGCGGCTTTGGCGTAGCGATTACACGGCACCCACACACCACCACCTGAAATGGAGCTAGTACCGCCAAATTTGTCGGCTTTTTCAATCACCAATACGTCTTGTGTGCCCATTTCATAACAGCACAGCGCGGCCGTCATGGCGCCGTTGCCAGACCCTACGACCAACACGTCGACGCTATGGTCCCATACTTCTTCATCACTCATATGCGGCTAACTCTTGGCAAACAAAGTCCAATAAGCTAGCTGAAAATCAGAGTCGGCGCAATTACGGGCAAGCAATATGTACGTTCAATAAGCCTGGCAGGCTTCTGTGCCAATATGTTTTAACGTCTGTTCTGCCATCGACATTTTGCACTGCCATTTGATCATTGCCGAATTGGGCTGGGGTGTAACCAGCACGAAGGCGCCAGTGCCGAAGCCGCTGCTAACGTCCAGCTCTATTTCCCCTTTGCGCCCCAGTTTGACGTGATCGATGAGACCATCCTTTGTAAAGTCGACAGCCTTGACGCCTATGTCGTGAAAGCTGACAGGCCAACTGCCATTTTCCATATAGTATTGTGCGAGATGTATTTTCATCCCCGAGAATATCGCCATCACTTCGGCAAATTTAGCGCGCGCGCGGAAGCTTTCGCTGTATTTTTGTCGGAAGCTGCCCAACTTGTCCCAGAATCCGGGTTCGGCTTGTGCCGCGGGGGTAACTGCGCGCTTGCGAGTCGGTGTTGGTGTATCTTCGGGTGATTGTAATATGTCGAGCAAAGCCGGGTTGGCAGTGAGGCGTCGCGCTGCATCTTTAATCGCCGACAAGAAGGCCGTTTGCATATTCATAGCGGCGTTTTCGCTTGCCGTGGTGGCACCCTCGCTGACTGCTGTAAATACGACCTTGCCGCTATCATGCGCCTTCAGCAGCCATTGTATTTTGACTCTGCTATGAGTTTTGTTGAAATACCGATTTTTCAAGAGTTGGCTTCGTTGCGCTCTGCGTTGCTTTCTGCTGCGCGGCTGGGTGGCGGCGCAGGTATGCAATTCCAAGTCGATAAGTTTGGCGTCTAGCTCGTAGGCAGCGTGCCTGACATAACCAGGCTTGCCTCCGGTCAAGTAACCGCGATTGACGTTGTAGCCCAATTTGCGTAGTGCGGCGGCAATACTGTCTTGCAGGCTTCTCTCGCTGGGTACTGTGTGAGGAAAGTCCGTTAGTAATTGCTGCCACTGCATGGTGGTTGGCGAAACGCAATCGGGGCCAAAGTAAAAGGCGCCAATATCTTGGTCAGCACGATTTTGTTCGAAACCGATGTAGTTTAGCGGCATGACCAACACTTGCTGCAATGCTTTCGAGCCACGATAGGGTAGAACTGTTACCGGATCCAGGCTCATTGTCGGCAGCCCGAATTGGCTATCGTAGTCGAGGGTATTGTAATTACTGGTTGGTTTTTTATCCGAAAAGTGGACCGTGCCGTTCGCATCTTTCCATTGGTACAGCTCCGCTCGCGCCTGCGCAAGCAGCAGGCACTGGCAAATCAAAAAGAGCGTTACAAGATTACGCAATTAGGCGGCTATTGCTACTGTGTTGCGGCTTTTGTGTTTCGCGCGATAGAGACCTTTGTCGGCTTGTTCAACGACTTCTTGCCAACTCTGCATAAACTCATCACCAGAAAAAGCGCAGGCGACACCGGCGCTAGCGGTAAGAATGCCGTATGGGCTTTCGCAGTGTGGTACGTTTAGGTCGGTGAGTGCCTCCAGCTGACGCCGAAGGAATGTCATGGCGCCATCGACTTCGGTGTCTGGTAACAGTATCAGCAATTCCTCGCCGCCGTAACGATAAACACGATCTGATTCTCTTATAGTCGCAGCAACAGTATCAGCCACTGTTTTGAGCGCAGCGTCTCCGGCGGCGTGGCCATAGTGGTCGTTGTATTTCTTGAAGTAGTCTACGTCTAGTAATGCCACACTATAGTTGTGTTTGTAACGCTGCGCAGCGGCATGCGTATGCTGCAAGTCGACTTCCATGGCGCGGCGGTTGCCAATGCCCAACAAACCGTCTTCCATCGACAATGCCTGCAACTCTTTATTAGTTTCTTCCAGATCGAGAGTGCGTTCTCTAATAGCTTTCTCAAGCAATTCTGACTGCACCTCAACGACATGAAAGTGGGCAGCGGCGAGGTCTGATTGCGTGACCAGCCCGACCAACTTGTTGTTTTCGTCCACTATCGGCAAATGACGCAACTTTTCGGCACGTGCAACGACCAGCGCATCGAATAGAGATTCGTCGTGCCTTAGTGTAACGATGGGCGACGACATCCACTCGGCAGCGGTGTGTTGCAATATGTCCGACTGTTCGGTGGAACGCAGTAGCAGTTTAACGATATCGCGTTCGGTGATAATGCCAGCCGGTTCGCCATCTTCGGCGATCAACATGCAAGAATGACGCTTGTTGGCCATTTGGGTGACCACGCTTTTCAAGCTGTCATTTGGTGCGGCAAATGACAATTCTGTGCTCATAAGACTGGCGATCTGGATTGCTTCCATGTTGTATATATCTCCGTTTATTTACGGTGTATTGGCTGCGGTTGTGACGGCGGTGGAATTTCCGCTGCTTTTATCCAAGTACAGACCAGAATGTGCGATTGTGCACGTCAACGTGCCGTGAAATTGACGTAGTGATTAAAAAACAACCAATTCGAATGAATCATGCGGCCGCCATAACCACACTTATATCGCCGGTGGGCCGCAGACATCATGAAAATTGATTGCCAGCGCTTACCGCTTTTCAGTATGCTTGTCGGCCTTTCACGCCCTCAACGATTCTCTAAGCCACGAGGTTTCCGAATGATTTACCAGGGAAATTCCATATCCGTTGCGATGTTGGACAACAACATAGCGGAACTCAAATTCGACAATCAATCCGAGTCCGTCAATAAATTCGATACCGCCACCGTGATGGAGCTGTGCGATGCAACAGCTGCGGTAGCCGCCAGCGATGTGGCCGGTGTCATCGTCACCAGCGGCAAGCCGGTCTTTATTGTTGGCGCCGATATTACCGAGTTTGGTGATATGTTCGGTGGTTCGGAACAGGACATCACGAACAATCTGGCGCAAACCAACGCGATATTTAACGCGTTTGAGGATTTGCCTATTCCCAGCGTAGCCGCAATTAACGGTTTCGCGCTTGGTGGCGGCATGGAAATGTGCATGGTCTGTGATTATCGCGTGCTGTCCAGTGCCGCTAAGGTTGGTTTGGTGGAAGTCTCATTAGGAATCTACCCAGCTTTTGGCGGCACCGTGCGCTTGCCGCGCATTATCGGCGTCGATAATGCCGTGCAGTGGATTGCTGCCGGTGCACAGCAAAAAGCGCCCAAGGCGCTGGCCGATGGCGCGGTAGACGCCGTTGTGGAGCCTGATGTGGTACGCGATGCAGCGCTTGATTTGCTGCAGCAGTGCATCAACGGCACGCTGGATTACAAAGCTAAACGGCAGGAGAAGCTGGATCCCATCAAGCTCAACGACCTTGAGCAGATGATGTCGTTCACGACTTGCAAAGCGATGGTTGCCGGACAAGCGGGGCCAAACATGCCCGCGCCGGTCGCAGCGGTCAAGGCGATTGAAAAGGCCGCTAAGATGGGCCGTGACGAGGCGCTTAAAGTCGAAGCTGAGGGTTTTGCCAAGCTGGTTCGGGGCCCGGTGGCCACCGCCATGATTGGCCTGTTTCTCAGCGACCAGTTGATTGGCAAAAAAGCCAAAACTTGGGCCAAACAAGCCGAACCGGTCAAACAGGCGGCCGTATTGGGCGCCGGCATTATGGGTGGCGGCATCGCCTATCAGTCGGCCTATAAAGGTACGCCCATCGTCATGAAAGACATCGCCCAGGAAGGGATAGATCTAGGTCTGAGTGAAGCCAGCAAGCTTCTCTCCAAGCGCGTTACGCGCGGCCGCATGACGCCGGAGGCGATGGCGGCGACGCTTACGCGCATCAACCCGACCTTGAGTTACGCTGACCTCAAAGACGCCGATATGATCGTCGAAGCCGTCGTCGAAAACCCCAAGGTCAAACACAGCGTGTTGGCCGAAGTCGAAGCGGCGGTAGGTGAAGACACGATTATCACTTCTAACACATCGACTATATCGATCACGTTTCTTGCCGAAGCATTAAAGAGACCGCAAAACTTTTGCGGGATGCACTTTTTTAACCCGGTGCACGCTATGCCATTGGTAGAAGTGATTCGCGCTGAAAAATCCAGCGACGCCGCCATCGCCAAAACTGTCGCCTACGCGAACGCAATGGGTAAAAAGCCCATCGTAGTGAACGACTGCCCTGGGTTCCTGGTCAATCGCGTATTGTTTCCCTATTTCGCGGGCTTCGCCGGCCTGGTGCAGCAAGGCGCAGACTTTCAGCAAATCGACCGCGTGATGGAGAAATGGGGTATGCCTATGGGGCCAGCGTATCTTTCCGACGTAGTTGGTACCGATACGGGTGTGCACGCCGCCGATGTAATGGCCGACGGTTTTCCTGACCGTATGCAGCGCGTTTTTAAAGATGCCACTCAAATCATGTTTGAAAACAAGCGCTACGGGCAAAAAAATGGCAAGGGCTTTTACAACTATGAGCCAGATAAAAGAGGCAAGATCACCAAGACACCCACCGAGGAAAGCTACGCCTTGCTAAAACAGCATGTGGAAGCCAGCAAGGTCTACGACGACGAAGAAATCATTGCCCGCACCATGGTGCCCATGTGTACCGAGATGGCGCGCTGCGTTGAGGAAAAAATCGTTGCGACCCCGGCCGAAGCCGATATGGCCTTGATCTTTGGCGTCGGCTTCCCGCCATTTCGAGGTGGCGTGTTCCGCTGGATGGACTCCATCGGTTTGCAGGCATTTTGCGAAATGGCCGACAAATATGTCGACCTCGGTAAAATTTATGAACCGACACCAACCCAGCGCGAGATGGCGGCGGCCGGTAAAAAATATTATGCCTAGCGCACGCGTTAGCCATTATCCAATTCAGCAGGAGAGAACACAG
>JBPCXM010000072.1:0-7573 GCA_051008535.1 Pseudomonadales bacterium
AATACACCTGGGCCTACATCTGGCGCGCGCACATAGAGCATGCCCGGGGCAACCTGGCCGAGGCCATTGCCGCCATGCACAAGTGCGTGACAATCGATCCCGCATCCGAGAGCAACAGCGCCTATCTAGGCCTTCTCTACCTGGAGTTAGAGGACAGCACACGAGCACAGGCCTGGTTTGAGCATAGCGCCTCACTGCAGGGTGACAGCTCCTCCGCTCGCTTGTGGCAACGCTTCGTGTCGCTCGCCGTCGAGCAGAGCAATCCGGAAGTCTTCATCAAACTGACGCAGCACATGTCACGTATTGAAACCTCGACCTACAGTCTGGTGCCCCACTTGCACGCAGCACAGGTGCAAATGGGCGTAAACGCTGACAGTACCGCGATGCTGGCCCGGCATCATCCCACGCTCATGCGGGACATCAGGCCTACGGTGCGGATTGCCAACGCCCGAACCGCCGTTGCCCTGATTCACCTATTGCGCGAACAAGGTGAAGAAAAACACGCGCAGGCGCTGCTCGAGTCCAGTCTCAACACAGCAGCGCTATTTCCCGCCCAGTTCGCATGGATGGGGCTGGACGCGGAACTGCTTGCGCTCGCAGGCAGGCCAGAGGAAGCCAGGGCAGCGTTGCAGAACAGTTTCGATTCCGGTTGGCGCGCCAAATGGTGGATGCTGGAGCGCAGTCCTGCGCTTGCACCACTGCGCGATGAAGCGGGATTCAAGGAACTGTTGCAGTCAGTGAAAGCCCGTGTGGCTGCGCAGCGTGAACTCCTGCGCCAGATGGAACAAGCGGGAAAGCCGGGCGCCGTGCCAGTTTACGTGCATGAGCAATAGTCGTGTACCGGGTACTAATGCCAGATTAACTTCTTCTGAGTGACAATCCCAGCATGAATACATACCGCATTGACTCACTAAAAATCATACTACTTGGGGATCGTTGCCTCATCTAAAATCACACTACTTATGACGCATAAGCTAGGGGATTTGGATGATTAAGTTAATTAGCCTGACTGCCCGCAGAAAGTTACTGGCCAGCGTTCGTCAGAGTTTCCGCGACGCAAACTGGGCAGAAAAAGGAAAGATACTGGATGGATTTGTTGCAGCGACTGATTACGAGCGGAAATATGCCAGTCGGCTGTTGAGCAGTGATGAAATATCCGTTCCGCTGAAGAAGCGACCATCGATCCTGCAGTATGATCAACAAGTTCGGCAAGCGTTAATCGCTGTCTGGTGTGCGGCCAACAAAATCTGCTCGAAGCGCCTCGTTCCCTTTCTTCCTCAATTGGTCACAGCCATGGAGAATCGGAGTTCGCGTACACTGAACACAAAAAGTGACGTTAAGGAAAACTCTTACAATTCAATACATTGCCGACATGCTTGTTATCGCTTTTCTAATGTTATCAACTACTTGCTTTAACGCCCGCTTCAAAGGCTCCATCGTCCCCAATCTGCTCACCCGGCGCGCCGGTAATTCGGGATCAGCCGAGGCGCAGCGTCTTCGATCGGAAAGTGCAGCTGCCCGCGCATGTTGATGTGGCCAGACGAGACGGGAGGAGTGTGGCGTAGCATCGCGGGTGCAACGTACTGACCGTCCCGACGATCACCTTGTCTCAGGATGCGCTGGGTGTGGTGCGTATTCCACGCCAATACCAGATTGGTCAACAACGTCAACGAACCTGAAATCGCCACGAGCTCTTCGTGTCGCCGACCACGTGCCGCACCGAGACTGCCGAAGTGGAGTGCCATCTGCAGCGTGTGGAGGGTCTCTCCGAAATAGAGTAACCGCGACAGCACGCGGCGGAATTCTGGATTGGTAAAAAAATCGCACAAGGAGAGTAGGACAAATCGGGGGCGAAATGCCAGCCGCCACTAGGAATTATGATGATAACGACCGTGGCTAGATGCTCTATCTGCGAACTCTCGTGTGAATCCTGATCGATTCGGCTAATTTCAGCATTTGACTAAGGCGAGGAAATTCTCGCGCTATCAGTTGGTTAGCTAAGAATACGTGCCAGCGACATGGCTTGCGCCCATTTTGTCCTACTCTCCAACTTGACCGACTAGGTAAGATAATGTAACGACAACCCCTATCGCACGAGACCGCGCCAAACCGGGGGCACATCCTTGTGATTCAAGAATTGCTACTGTGTAGTAGGGGTTCGTTGTTAGCACGTGTAAAAAGTTGTCACTTAGCCTCTAAGGGGTTGTATTTCCAGTCAAGCATTGCCTGAAAAAACGCCGTGCAAGTTCCTTATTTCGAAATCATCATGGGCCGATAGCGCCCGGGCTACCATGGGACTGACGTCTTTAAGTACGCATCGAAATAATAGCCGTTTCACGGTAAGCGCAAATGACCATCGGCACATTCAATTTGCCACAGGAATTATTTCACCAACGCCGCAGCCCTGCCCGCCATGCGGCCAAAGAAAGTAGCATCACCCACCGACATGCCGCTACCATAGCCTGCCGCAGTGCGCGGTACACCGGCCGTGGTACGCCCGGCGGCGTAAAGGCCTTTAATCACGTCGCCAGCCGGCGTCAGCACTTCGCCGCTCGATAAAGTATCCAGTCCGCCCAGAGTAAACATGGGAATAAAGGCGCCGCGCCCCGGCGTGCAGTCCAGCGCAGCAAACGGGGCCGCAATCTGTTTTAACCATTCCGCCGCTTTGTGGAACAGCGGGTCGTGACCCTTCGCAGCGTTCTCATTATAAAACGCAACCGTATGCTCCAAGCTGCCGGCTGGCAACTGTAGTTCCTGCTCCAGCTCGTCGATGGTTTCGCCGGTACCGGCGATATCCGCGTTCAGATAGCTGTGTTGCTGGTAGTCGGCGAAGTCTTCGGCGCTGAATATTAGATAGATGCGGTCACCCGCCTGCTGCAAACAGTAGTAACCGACCCGCCCGTGGTAACAGTCCTCATTGATAAAGCGTTGCCCGGAGGCATTGACGAAGATACCGTTGGTCAAGGATGAGGGTGGATAAAATGGCAGGCTGACGAAGCCTTCATGCATGTTAATTGCCGCGGCCCCCGCGCCCAGCCCCATTAAGATACCCGAACCATCGTCACCCGGATTACCGGTAGGTAAATTGCCCTGCAGTAGAAACGGCGCGTAGCGTTGCAGCATGGCTTCGTTCATCACAAAACCACCGGCGCAAAGAATAACGCCGTTGCGGGCCCGCACGTAGTGCTCTTTTTGGTCTTTGCGCACGACCAAACCATGCACCTGGCCGTATGCATCGATGACAAGCGTCAGCGCCCGGCTTTCGTATTCCACTCGCACGCCGCGTCGTTCCACATTTTCCGTCATGATACGCATGAATAGCGGA
Source organism: Pseudomonadales bacterium (assembly GCA_051008535.1). Classification (GTDB taxonomy): domain Bacteria; phylum Pseudomonadota; class Gammaproteobacteria; order Pseudomonadales; family JAUIET01; genus JBBKXJ01. The sequence continues at coordinate 3,326 of JBPCXM010000072.1, forward strand.
CCACCGTTGTCGCCCTCAATCTCAAGGTTATGCCCGCGCGGGCATGGTTTAGCGATCTCGTTAAACGGCCAGGCTTTTTCATTACTGGTATACAGCAGGCAGTCGTCGGTCAAGGCCATAATGGCGCGCTCGTTGTAGAGGCTATCTTTAAACGGAACGCCTTTGTCGACCAACCAATTGAAATGGTTGACGCCGCCTTCGCAGTAGGCCCTGACCTTGGCCTCATCGGCCTGCGCCCCACCGGCTGCAAGCAAAAATTTAACCATTTCCTCGGTGTCGTCTTCGAAACCGCAGGCTTTTTGCACCCGGGTGCCGCCGCCCATATAAATCTCGGCGCTGGAAAGTGCAGTCGAGCCACCGCTTGCGCTGCTTAGCTCAAAAATGGTGGTGTCGGCGCCGGCGTCGCTGGCTTCGATCGCGGCGCAACTGCCGGCGCCGCCAAAACCAATGATTGCGACATCGGTTTCGATATCCCATTGTGTGACGTCGGCAAGCCGTCTGGGCTTGGTGGAGATCGATTTATTCGCGCTAGTCATGGAAATCGCCTTGGCGTTATCTGGGTGAGCTGTCGATTGCGTTCATTATTACGAACTCCCAAAAGAAGACAAGCGCAATTCTAGTGTGCGAGCGCAGTTTAACAATCGCGAGTTCCATCAACTTCGTGTGGCAGGAATTTTCCATTCGGCGCATCGACAATCAATCACTGGGCGCAACGGCACACTGGTTGCGGCATATCGGAATCTACCGGAAGCGGCACACGCCGTCTTCAAGGCTCACGGGCTCGCAGTTGTATATGAGTCGGCCTCGCTCACCCACTTGATAATCCAACATATACAACGTCCGCTCATTAGGCGCCATACTGTGCGCGGGCTTCTCTTGCAGGCTGTCATTGGCACGGGGATAGTCCGCCCAGTCCAGGGGTGCCCGCCAACCAGGAGGCGCACTGATACGGGCACGTACGCCGTTGATGGGATAGAGGCTGCGCCACCGTTTGATTGCGGCGGCCATTTCTTTTACCCGTTTGGGATGTTTCGCTGCAAGATCCTTATGTTCGCCAGGATCCTTGTGGATGTTGAACAGCTCGTTTTTGATACGAATTTCTGTTAAGTCTTGTTCCAACCACTGTACGAGTTTCCACTCCTCGTCGAAAGCCGTGAAGTTAAACGAACCGTAGCGCGGGATTTCCGAACCAAAATAAACAAAATCCTTGCGCTCGATTTCTACGTTGCGGTCAATTGCTGGCCACATATCAATGCCGTCGAGTCGCCAGGTATTCTTGGTCTCAACACCTGTGGCGGCGGCCAGGGTTGGGAATACATCCATCACGGTCATCATCTGATCCAGTTTTTTACCCGCCGCGATCTTGTCTGGCCAGCGCAGCAGCGATACCACACGAATGCCTCCTTCATAGGTTTCCGCTTTACCACCACGAAACGGTGAGTTATCGCCACCGCCTTGCGTAAATACCCGACTGGCACCATTGTCGGAGAAAAACAGAACAATCGTGTTATCGTCAATGTCCTCTTCTTCAAGTGTTGTCAGTACCTGGCCAACAGCTCGATCCATGGCATCGACGACCGCCGCATAAAGCGGGACGCGAGTTTTGGCGCCCGCCTCTATCGACGATTTCGAGATTTGATCGGACTTACTCCTTGCCGGCGGGCGCTTGTCTTCAAGATCTTTGTACTTCTGCTTTAAATCCTCCGGTGCGGCAAGCGGTTCGTGGGGCGCTAGAAAAGGGATGTAAAGGAAAAAGGGCTTGCTCTTGTCTCGGGCTTTGATGTAACGACTGGTTTCGTCGGCCAGTAGGTAGGTTTCGTAGCCTGGCTCGTCAATGGATTTGCCGTTGCGCTGGAAGTCCTTGCCACCGAGGTTGGCAAAAGGAGGATAAAATCCAACCTCGGTATGCAAATGGCCGTAGAAATGCTCAAAACCCCTGTCATTGGGGTGGAAGCTTTGCTGGGAGTGACCGAGGTGCCACTTACCCATCATGGCGGTCTGATAACCCGCCGCCTGAAAAGTCTGCGGCATGAAATGCTCGCTGGTGTGGACACCGCCGCTATCCCAGGGAAGAACAACACTGTAGGCCACGCCCAGACGAATAGGATCGCGCCCAGTCATCAGAGCTGCCCGGGTTGGCGAACAAATCGGCGTTGTGTAAAAGCGATCTAGTTCCATGCCCTCGGCAGCGAGCTTGTCGAGATTGGGAGTTTCAATTGCCGACCCGCGAAAGCCAACATCAGCCCAACCTAAATCATCAGCCACGAAAATAACAATATTAGGCCGTTCAGTTGCGTTCGATGCTGAACAAAGGCACAGCAGGGCAATAAAAAGAGTGGAAGATAAGAATTTCATAAGGTCCCTCGACGCGTTTGTGCAGCAGTTATTGGGAATGTATACCTGTTCGCCAGGGATACTTTGGGTACCGCGGAGTGAGATGAAATGGCTCGGTTTTCCCAGACCAGTTCACAACCTTATTGACCACACGCGTAGTTTTTCATTCTGGGAAACGTTTTAATCGTTAAAAATTTGAGTCTCTCCCAGACCGTATAAAGGGTAAAAGCTAAAGCGAAATACAGCCCCGCTTTTTTTATGCTCTCCAATCACGGCTAACATAATTGCTTCCATGATTGGATCGCAAAGTCTTCGGGATTCATTTCCAATTTTTCTAAGCAATATTGTGCTTTCGCTTGATATTCTTGAAAGTGCGTCGCTTTTAGAAACGCAGCCTTGGCCCGTTTGACCTGCCCTTGCCTTAAATAGGAATGGCCAAGTATTAAAAAAGCGTTACCGGCTCTATCCGGTTTGAGTGTCTTTAATGCCTTTTGAGTTAACTGAATCGCTTTTCCCCATTCATTTGCTTTAAGGTATTGTTCGGCAAGTAGAATATCCAAATTGCCCGAGCTGGAATATAGAGCACTGTCAAGAAGAAGAGATGGTCTTTTCATCATATCAAAAACCTCAATAAAGGTACCATGTGAATGTTCTCTACCGAGCGTCTCCCTGCTTTCGTCACTGGCATACGGTGAACGCAAAATACACTATGCGAGTGCCCGGATGGCAGACGTACACAGCCGCCTGATAACTCTCTCAGTACCTATTGCGCCGCTAATGCACCAGGGCGCAGCAGTGATAAATTCGGCCTCATCGGCCACCAGAAGCTGCATCCCGCGGACGATGTCCTCCGCCTGGACCAGGCGACCCCGCGGTACCCGGGTTACGATTTTTCTATCACCGCGGACACCCTATCGAGTTGTGCAACTCTCAGCTTGGTATAAAACGCTGGACTTTTGCAATTCCTGCAGTGACCGTTTTGATGTCAACAGAGATAAACCCACGACGTTTTCTGGATCATACGGTTTTGTCGCAAACTGGCACACCGATACCGAAGTCCTATACATTATCGTTCTGAATTTCAGTGCTATGGATAATGTACGATCAGTTTCAAGGGCCGCCACCACCAACAAGATATTATATTGCAATGCGTACGCTGGTATGTGGCTTATTCGCTGAGCTATCGCGACCTGGAAGAACTCATGCTGGAACGAGGCTACGTGGTCGATCATAGCACCATCCAACGCTGGGTGGTGCACTACGCTCCTCGCATCGAAAAAGCCTTTCGTAAAAACAAGAGACGGACGGACCTTCGGTGGCGGCTTGACGAGACCTATTTAAAAATTAAAGGTGAGTGGAAGTATCTTTATCGTGCCGTCGACAAGCAAGGCAATACCATCGATTTATTGCTCACTGCCAAGCGTGATAAGAAGGCGGCACGGCGATTTCTGAGCAAGGCGGTAGGGACTAACGAAAAGCCAAGTCTCATCAATATCGACCAAAGCGGGGCCAATACCGCAGCCATTAAACAGTACAATACTGATGAGAACAAACGCATCAAGATTCGCCAATGCAAATACCTGAACAACATTGTCGAGCAAGATCACCGTTTCATCAAACGGCGAGTTCGCCCGATGTTAGGCTTCAAGTCTTTCGGGTCAGCACGTGCTACGTTGGCTGGCATTGAGCTATGGCGTATGCTGAAGAAAGATCAGAGCAGAAGTTCGATACCAGCTTGGGAATAATTTTACACTCTAGCACGCGCAGGATAACTGCGCCTGACAAACACTGTTAGTTGCTGTTTGATGTTATTCGGGATGGAACAGAAATGTTTGCAGATTGGCTTGACCCACCTGGATGACGGACACGGTAGGTGGCTCAATCTATTAGCTCTTGAAAAGTGGTTCACACAGA
>JBPCXM010000073.1:0-15206 GCA_051008535.1 Pseudomonadales bacterium
CAAAGACAGTGCCCAGCGCATCGACATAATAGATCGTACCGTCGGCTATCAATGGTGACGCGATCACGCCGACAACGGCAGCCGGAAATTCTAGGCCAAGTACAGATTCCAGAACGAATCCAGCGGGCCTGGGCTCGGTAACGGCTGAGTCATCGTTGAACGTTTGCCAGGCTCGCTTAAGGTGGCGTGCGGTAATCGCGGTTAAATCCCGTTCCTCTGGATTGTGGTTGGTATTCGCCGCGTCAAAGGAGTAACGCGGCCAATCCGCTGCCGATAGAGGGGCGAACCATGCCAGCAATACGAGCAGCGGAATCACTACAAATCCGAGAACAGGGCGATTAGTGTGATACATACGTTAACTCCCGTTGGTCTTTTTTATGCACTCAGGGCAAGTTGCACTTTTGATTTCTAGAACGTGCCGACCAAGTTATTCTGGAAATCAGTTTAGGCTGAGCCAAAGAGCCAAGCATCACAGAGCGATCACATAAATTTCACAAAAGTATCACGGCCATCTTGTATTCAGCGTTCGAGACAAAAGCAGAGTAGGTATGCCCGGGACATGGGACAGGCCGAGATCGTCGTTCCTGCGGCTTCTGATAGGGCCGTTTTTCGCGGCGGGTGGCAAAATGTCGCCAAATGACGTAATTTACCTACTGTTTTGCGACGAGCGGGATTTGAGAAAAACCTGATCGCGCTTACTACTAGACGGTCGGCAGGGATTTTCACGGAATTGGCCAGAATCGAATCACTTAGTAAGTCTAATAACATGATTGGTACTAGTTTCCGGTATGAATGAAAAGTGCATTCTGGATGTCGAACCCCACCGCATTGAATTCTGAATGCGTTGGAAGGACTGTTAGGCGACATGAGCTGCCGGTGGCTGTAACCTGTTCTGAACGGGGAAAGACGACCTTTGCGGTCTCTCGCTGATTACTCTGAGCTAAGGTAATCTTCTAATTGACCAATTGCGACTATCAACGATCCACGGACAGGTCAAACGAGTGAAAGTTAGAGTTATATAAGCTTTTCGGAAATTGAGGAGAGATTTAGGGATGTCCTCATGGCACTAGACCGGCACCCCATGAAGGAAGAATCCATCCTTGACAAGGGAACTCAACTGGCTTTCGCGCTCGATATCTGCGTTGGACAGATGAAAGCAGCTGACGGTACGCACAATCCGGAAAAAAGTGCTCAGCTCGCGATTGGTTATCCTTAAAAGGGCGATGCTAATTAATGAGAACGGGTAGATCATTGTGGGCTATCGTTGCTGTCGTGATAGTCGCTGGGCTGGCGCTCACACTAGTTCTACAACGGCCTGTCTTTGGCGGCGCAATCAAAGGAAGCCGACTGTCTGTGGTAAGAGCTTCCCCGCAATATGACGAAAATGCTTTTGTTAACCCGGAACCGCAGGCCAGTAGCACAAATACGCTGTCGATGTTACGTGAGCAAATATGGGGCAAGCAAAAACGCACACCGCCATTAGATATTCCCGTTGTTGCAGTCAAACCAGAAACGCTTGACGCACCCCCTGCTCAAGACATAAAGGCGATTTGGCTCGGACATTCCAGCGTTATGGTAGAAATGGACGGCAAGCGGATATTGCTGGACCCAGTTTTATCAGAATATGCCTCCCCTTTCCAATTTGCCGGGCCCAGGCGTTTTCATGCGCCGCCGATCAAACCTGAAATGCTCAAAAACATCGATGCGGTGCTGCTTTCGCATGATCACTATGACCATCTCGACATGGCGACGGTCAAACATCTGTCCGGCCAAGGAACTGCATTCTTCGTGCCGTTGGGTATTGGCGCGCATCTGGAGCGATGGGATGTTCCCGCATCCCAGATTAAAGAGATGGACTGGTGGGACGAACGCCGCCTTGGCGACATCACAATAGCCGCAACACCAAACCGTCATTATTCCGGGCGCGGCCTTACAGATTACAAGGCAAGCCTTTGGTCGTCATGGTCGATCATAGGCACGAAACAGCGTGCGTTCTACAGCGGCGATACCGGTTATTCCAAAATGTTCTCCAAAATCGGAGGAAAATATGGCCCGTTCGACCTCACTGTCATCAAAGTGGGTGCTTATGGCCCGGGGCAGGCCTGGCAGGATGTCCATATGCTTCCCGAAGAAGCGATAGAGGTGCACCGCGATGTTGGCGGCAAGCTCCTGCTGCCTGTCCATTGGGCGACGTTTAATATGGCTTTTCACAATTGGGGGGAACCGATTGAACGGACTTTGACTGCAGCAAAGCCTTATCAGATCGTGGTGGCGACCCCGAAAATTGGAGAGCCTGTCGATCCGGACCAGCCAAAAGCATATCTCCCTTGGTGGAGGCCAAAACAGCAAAATTGATTACCGTACTCGTACAACCACCACTTGGAGAGGCTGTTTATTCCGGAGTAAGCTGTAGTTCGCGTTAAGGAGCAGTGACGGGCTATTCGCGACCCACAGTTGTCCTTATTTGTATTCAAAATGAAACCTGCAATCACATGCTATGAGGAGACTGCTAAGCCGATGAAAGTATTCTTTTATGGCCTTTTCATGGACACAGATCTTCTCTCCAGGAAAGGAATAACTCCACTCGACACAGTGATCGCCCATGTAGACGGATTTAGTCTAAGGATCGGAGAACGCGCTACCTTACAGCGCAAAGCTGGTGCGCAGGCATACGGGGTGATTATGGAGATATCTCCCGATGAGGCGAAGGGTTTGTACTCTGAGAGCAGTGTCGCCGACTACATAGCAGAACCGGTAGTCGCCAATCTTAGCAACGGAAATGAAGTAGAAGCACAGTGTTACAATTTGCCCGAAGAGAAAATCACTGGAACAAATCAGGCATATGCAGACGCACTTTTAAAATTGTCGCAGAAAATAGGACTGCCTGGACCTTATCTTGCTGAGATCAAACAAGCTGGTGAGTAATTGAAATTCCCAGCGAATGGCTTATGGTCGCCGCGACTTGTCTGATAGCAGAACGTTCTGAGGTGGCATCGAATGTCGGCCGTCATGGGTAAGCCGTCAGTCGGGCGTTGTCCTTAGGTGCACGATATTCCCCAAATTCTCTCGCCACTGCAACCATACCTTTCTGACGGTTGTTCTGTGCGCCACCCGTCACTCTTTTCGCTTCGGAGCGAGCAGATCAAAGCTCAGTCTGGCGCTAAATTATGCCCGCTCCTCTGTGTTACCAATTTTTGGCAATACTCTAGATATCTACGACTACTTTACCAATAGCTTCGCCGCTTGTGAGACGATCATACGCTTCTCCAACCTCGTTGAGACCAAATCGCTTCTCACCAAGTAATGGCTTCAGCGCACCAGCGTCCACAATCTCGCTAAGCTTCGCCAGAATAGCACCGTGTGCTTCTCGCTTGTGGTTATGCAGCATGGGGATCAACATAAAGACAACGTGTAGCGACAAGCCTTTAAAGTGCGCGGGTGTCAAATCCAGTTCCAGCAGCGATACTGTTGTGGCGACGTTGCCATACAATGCGGCCGCTTCTAAGGAATTGGTCATATTGGTTCCGCCAACGGAGTTGAATACCACATCAAAGCCGGCGCCATTGGTATGTTTCGCAACATAATCTGCCACCTGCTCAGCGGTATAGTCAATGGCTGGGGCACCGTACTCTCTAACGATATCCATCGGCTTATCGCCAGAGACCGTTGCACAGACGTTAGCGCCGAGGTGATTAGCGAGTTGCACCGCAACATGTCCCACGCCGCCTGTACCGCCGTGAATCAGCACTTTTTGGCCGCCACCAACATTCGCTCTTTGTAAGCCCTAATAGGCGGTAATGCCGACCAGTGGCAACGCTGCTACTCAATGTATTTCTTTCATGATATTAGTCATTAAAAACGATTGTTTTTATTGGTGACAAATTATGGCTATCACAGAGGAACAGTACGACGAAATTTCCGATGAGCTGGATGCCCACGACTTTTTTCTGATTGGTGATATCGCTGTTACTGCATCGAACGCTAATCTACTCCAGGAATTAGATAACCTGCATAGCCTGGCGAAACGTGCGCTAGAGTACTCTTACGATGAAGCCACACACGACAAACTTGAGATATTCCAAGAGGAAGTCGAACAGGTTCGATGTGGGGTGACGGATTCAATAGAGGCACTAGAAAAGTTCGATGATCTGACTAAGTCCTGGGGAAAAAGCTGAAAAGTAGAGACCGCGCCAAACCGGGGGCACATCCTTGTGATTCAGGAATTGCTACCGTGTCGGCAGCATGAACTTTTGCGGACCACAGGCTTTAAAGTACACGTTCCAATTTTTGCACCATACGAGGTGCGGCGACTAGCGAGCTCGGTCAACACGTGCCTGGCGAGGTCGCAGACAGGTGACGCTTCAATGCGTCGCTTTGATGCGCATGGTCGTTCGCGGGACCCAATTGCGCGGGCGATCCTTCAGCGGCTGTCGGATAACCCGGAACCCAGCGCGGCGAAAGAGGGGCTCGGTTCCGAAGTAGGCGTTGTCATCACCGGCGCGCGCTGTACCCGCGCGCGGGTACGCTTCGACGCAGGGAGCGCCATTCTCGGCGGCGAACGCGACAGCCGCCCGGATCAAAGCGAGCGCGATACCGCGACCGCGAGCCGTCTTGCGCACGGTGACGCAGGGGATGACCCAGACGTCCTCGGCGTCGACACGGGGCATCGCACGCGACGCTTCGATGCGCCCAAGTTCGCTGCGGGGAGCGATGGCGATCCAACCAACGGGCTCGTCGCCCTCGAACGCGAGCAGGCCCGGAGCACGTCGGCGGCGCGCCAATTTCAGCATCGCGTCGCGCCGGCGCTGGTTAGCGGAGCCTGAGCCGGGTAGTTCGCGCGTTTGCGCGTCGGTCAGGCGCGGGTACATGCACCAACAACTTGAGCCCCAGCTTCCACGAAGAACCGTGCCCAATTCATCCATAAGCCCTGGGGTCAATCGGCGGAAGACAAGCGGCGAGCTCTTGCTCTCGTTGTCAATAACCATACTAAGCACCAAGCCGCACCGGTTGGCGTCTAGCCCCCCAGGTGCCGGGGCCTTCGTCAAAGTGGCCGGGAATTCCCGTCCCACACGCGCGGCAATTCCCGGCTGCGTCCAAACCCCAATGGCCCAACACATACCAGTCGCGTTCGACAAGCAATTCACCACAAGCGGAGCAATAAGTGCTGCCGCCTTTGGCGTCGTGCACATTGCCGGTGTACACATAATGCAAGCCGTTGCCAAGCGCTATGTCTCGGGCTTTGTATAAGGTGCTGCCTGGCGTAGGGCGGGTATCGCGCATTTTCCAGTCGGGATGAAAAGCCGTGAAGTGCTGTGGCACGTCCGGCCCGAGCTGATCATAAATCCAGCGGGTCATTGCCTGCAATTCTTGCGTCGAGTCGTTTTCACCGGGAATTAGCAGCGTCGTGAGCTCCAGCCACACCTTGGTTTCATGCTTTAAGTAAATTAGGGTATCCAGTACGGGAGTGAGCATTGCACCGCATATTTTCTTGTAGAAACGATCTGTGAAAGCCTTCAAATCCACATTGGCGGCATCCATGTGGGCAAAAAAGTCCTTGCGTGGCTCCGCGTGTATATACCCTGCGGTGACCGCAACAGAGTTGATATCGCGCGCATGGCAAGCCCGCGCCACATCGATGGCGTATTCCAAAAATATCACGGGGTCGTTGTAGGTGTAGGCCACATGGCGGCAACCCGCTGCCGCCGCAGTGTCGGCCAATTGTTCGGGACTGGCACGATCCGCCAGCTTATCCATTTCCCGGGATTTGCTCATGTCCCAGTTTTGACAGAATTTGCAAGCCAGATTGCAACCCGCGGTGCCGAAGGACAGCACCGGTGTGCCGGGGTAGAAATGATTGAGCGGCTTTTTCTCGATCGGATCGATGCAAAATCCGCTGGAACGGCTGTAGCTGGTCAACACGATCTGATCGTTCTGCCGGGCGCGGACAAAACACAATCCGTGCTGTCCTTCGCGCAGGCGGCATTCGCGCGGACAGGCGTCGCATTGGATGCGGCCATCGCTTAACGCCCGCCAGTAGCTAGTAGAGACAGTGTCTTGTCGTCTTTGCTCAAACATCGAACACATGCTTCCCGTTTGTGTCATACACGAGTATAACTATGTATGACCACGCGAAAGCTGTTGCGTTGTATCGCAACGCTTGAAAAGTAGGGCAAGGGTATGACTACGACCAGATCTGCAGCCGTGGCCGGGCTGTTTTATCCCGCCGGGTCTGACGACTGTGCCGCTACCGTACAACAATTGCTGGCAGAAAACCCGATATGTACATGCGACGATTTCCTCCCCAAAGCGTTGATCGTCCCACATGCCGGCTATATATACTCCGGAGCGATTGCGGCGCGTGCTTATAATCTATTGACAAGCGAGGCCGATCGCATTGAACGTGTGATCCTTCTCGGTCCTAACCACACGCTACCGCTGAGTGGGATAGCAGCGCCCAGCGACGACTATTTCGCCACTCCCCTCGGGACGGTAGCGATAGATCGCGCTGCGCTTCATGCGATGGTGGATCTACCGCAAGTGACGACATGGGATTCGCCGCATGACCAGGAGCATTGTCTGGAGGTACAATTGCCGTTTCTACAGACTGTACTGCAACCCTTCCAACTCGTTCCGTTGGTCGTCGGTGATGTAGCTCCTGCTCAGGTCGCGGAAGTTCTGGACCGCCTTTGGGGAGAAGATGAAACTTTAGTGATTATCAGCTCGGACCTTAGCCATTACCTGAGCAATGGCGTAGCACGCGATCAGGATGCGCAGACTTCCAATGCTATAGAACGACTGGAATGGCACATCGAAGGGAGTCAGGCCTGTGGCTGCCATGCACTAAATGGCTTGCTCTATACCGCGGCCCAGCGTGGCATGCAGGTAACAACTCTTGCGCTGCAAAACTCAGGCGACACGGCGGGAGATAAACAGCGCGTCGTCGGTTATGGTGCTTATGCCGTTCACTATTCTGCAAGCCCCACATAGTTATCGCCCTAGCCTGCTCATGCTTCGACGGTTTCTGAAAAAAGTCAAGGATTTCAAGGCGATTGAATTTTCAGGAGGGACAAGTTGCATATTCCGGCTCTAAAGGCTCCTGCCATTCGTCGAAACCGCTGCATTTGCCGTACGGAAAAGAACTGAATGACAAGTTCCGCCTACTTTTGGGCGGTCGATGTTTGTTGAGTCGAACGAGTACTGTTGACCCCTGTAAGTCATCAAACCAATTTATAAATGTGCCTATTATAGCGATATGGGGGGCAAATTATTTGTGGCCCTTAGGGTAAGACAAACGAAAGCGGCGTATAAATCTGTTTTATACCCTGCTTGCAATCGATGAAGCGCAGCGATTTGCCATGTACTCGCCCACAACTTTTCGCAATAGCACTCTGTGCCGGCTTTGCTCTGTAAGTCATTCATCAGTCAATGAGTCGGCTTCACTTTTTCCCCTAGCCGTTTATCAAAACGAATGCGCTTCTCCTCCATCACAACGCCACTACCGTCATTGGGAGTTGTCAGCATGGAGAGATGGAGCTGCTGCGGGAATAAGCTCAGGTGGGCGAACCCCCATACCATATCCCTGAGCCAAATCTCTTGATACTGGGGAGTATTTTGGCGCTGTTCCAGCTGAAACGGTCGACTTATACTGCGCTGCTTCGAGGCCGCGCCGCTAACCACCAGCGGCAGCGGATTGACTGTTCCCAATTCTCGCAGACAGCTATCACTATGAACCTCAAGATCGTGGAGAGTAGGAAAAAACGGGGGCAACTCCGGCGTAGCTGCAGATTTCGAATTAGTCCGTGGAAAATGCTAGGCTATTTCCATGGACGGGGTGACCGCCAAAACCGAGGTCTACCAGCTTCGTATCGCACTTCGTGAGATCAGCCCAGCGATTTGGCGCCGGGTACTGGTTCGGTCTGACAGCACGTTTGAAGATCTTCATTATACGTTGCAGCTGGCCATGGGTTGGGGTGATTTGCATCTGAATCGGTTCATCATCCATGGGAAAGACTACGGCGTCTACCACGAAGGTGGGATGAGCTTTACGGATGATCCACGTAAGGTTCGCTTGGCCGATTTTCGCTTTCGAGTCAAAGAGCGCTTTCTGTACGAATATGACTTTGGCGACCTCTGGCAGCACGATATTCGCCTTGAACGCAAGCTGTCCGTCGATCCCAAGCGCATTTACCCCATCTGCATTGGCGGCCGGCGAGCCTGTCCGCCAGCGGACTGTGGCGGACCGTGGGCATTCATGGAACTGGAGCAACACTATTCTATTTTCAATATCGTCGATCGGCTGGAAGAGATCATCGATGACGAAGACGATGATATCGAGTTCTATCGTGAAGAACTCGATGAATGTTGTCAGTGGTTAAAAAAGGAGCACTTCGATCGACGGGAGGTCAACCGACGATTGAAACAGTACGCACTCGACGATGAGGAATGGATGTGGGCATTGAGTGAGTAGGAGGAAATGAACATGAAAATGAAAGTTCAGGTCATCATTGAGTCGGATGAGGGTCAGAAACTCGTGGAAGACGTGGCTTCTTTGGCGCGGGGTGCGTTGTCTGCCGAAACGCTCGGATTGAGCTTAGTCGAGGCTAAGCAGGTACTTCAGCATCTCCAAGCAAGCATCGTCAATCAGCAGGTGTTGGAGTATCTGCAGACACAGCGCTGTTGTCCGCATTGCGGACGGCCGCGGTCGCTCAAGGGCCATCACGCTGTGGTGTTTCGCACGGTATTCGGCAAACTATCGCTGCCCAGTCCACGATTGCGCCGCTGTGCATGCGAACACACGACCACGCGCAGCTTCAGTCCGCTGGCAGCATTACTACCGGAACGCAGCGCCCCGGAGCTCGCGTATCTGGAGGCCAAATGGGCCTCCTTAATGTCCTATGGCTTGACCGTTGACCTACTCACTGAGGTGTTGCCACTCGACGGTCAGATAAATACTACCAGTGTGCGACTCCAGCTGCAGCGCGTGGCCGAGCGCGCGGAAGCTGAACTCGGTCCTGAGCACTTTTCTTATATCTACGGTTGTCCGCGGGATTGGGCTCAATTGCCGAGACCTGATCCGCCGATCACAGTGGGCATCGATGGCGGCTATGTGCGCGGCCGGAGGGGAAAATCGCGTTCCGAAGGTCACTTCGAAGTGATTGCCGGCAAGAGCATGGCGGACGATGGGTCGAAGTACTTCGCCTTCGTTAATCGCCATGATACGAAGCCCAAGCGACGGCTATTCGAGGTGCTGAAGTCTCAAGGCATGCAGATGAATCAGCAAGTGACCTTTCTGTCAGATGGCGGTGATACAGTACGGAACCTGCAACTGTATCTTAATCCCCAAGCCGAGCACGTGCTCAATTGGTTCCACTGCACAATGCGGCTTACTGTAATGAGACAGATGGCGAAAGGTGTGCGGTCCAAGGCGTTTCCTAACATTGCGGCGGACGCACGCAGACAACTCGATCGAATCAAATGGTACCTTTGGCACGGCAACGTGTTTCGTACGCTGCAAACCATCGAGTATTTGCAGATGGACATCGAGAATATCGAAGAGAGCGAAGCGCGATCGAAGTTGCTGAAAGCGCTACGTGAGTTCAATCATTACATCGACGTCAACAAGCCGTTTATTCCCAACTATGGGGATCGGTATCGAAATGGCGAGAACATTGCGACAGGCGTTGTAGAATCCACCGTCAATCAGGTGATCAGTAAACGCTTGGTGAAAAAGCAGCAGATGCGTTGGACTGAACGTGGCGCGCATTTATTGTTGCAGGTGAGGACCAAAACACTGAACGATGAGCTCCGGCCGACATTCGAAGGTTGGTACCCTGGTATGAAGCAGGCCGCTTAGCCCCCGTTTTTTCCTACTCTCCTTAATTATGGGTAAAGGGCAGCCCTAGCCTGATGTGCGCTATCATTGGGGTCGGAACCACCATCCGATCGTTGATTTGAGACGCGCGGCGTAGTCAACGCGTTTCGGCATATCCCAGCATCGGCGGCAGCTGTCGGCGTCGATTGCTTTCGTTGTGCTTCGATTTCCGCCAAGCGGCCGTGGCCGTCGAAGCATCTGCGCTGCGAAGATCCCGACTAGCACAGGCATCGTTCAGTCAATTGCCATGCAAGCATGGGAGCAAACTTTCGCTGGACCAGGACACCATCAGGGTTTTATTAAGCCGCCGTTCGAGCTGGCAAGGCTGACGCACGCCTACGAGCAGATACGGCTCAACTATCAGCGCAAATACGACGCAGGCTAGCGCCGCAAACGGGTTGATGCACGCTTAGGCGCTATTGCCGGGGGTCCCACCCGGTATCAACGCTGAGCGGGTTGGCAAATGCGTTGGCTATAGTCTCCCACGGAACCAGCTTGAAGTTCTGATTGGCCCCTGCGTTATGCCCGTCCTGTGCGACGAATACACCGTTCGGAAATGCGCTGCCCAAATTTGTGCTGAGTACGTCGATTCCGTCCGTAGACCCGGTACCGTCGACCCCGTTTCCATCCGCAATCTGGAATGTGCCGACATAGTCGTGATTCCCGTCGCGCTGATAAATGACGTACTCGCTGCTTCCTTGGCTTGAAGCGATCAGATATCCGCCGCCATCGCTAGAATGATACAAGCTAAGGCCTTCAATGTCGGCTGTGAGATGGCCTTCGGGCCCGGTGACATCGACCGAGGTGCGTTCCTCACCCGTATTCGGCTCGGCGTTGTAACGCCATATGCCAACATCTTCTTCGCCAACATAGAGATATCCGTACCGATCATCGGCGACGCAGCCTTCGGTTTTCGCGCCGACATCAAAGCTGCGCACCAGCACGCCATCGATCAAACCGCTTGCGTCAGCGATCAATCGCCACTGTTCAACCTCGCCTTTTTTCCCGGTAATGAACACATAGCTTGCCGCGCTGGCCTGGCTTTTATACATGCACAATCCATAGACCGAGAGTGTCGAATTGATAATACCTCCGGCGGTTACGGGGGCTAAAGTCCCCGTGTTGGGGTTCATCGCATACACGACGATGCCGCCCTCTCCGCGCTCGGTCGCGGCTACGATGTCTACTAAGGCACCATCAAGCAAAAAGCCGTAGCGCAGATCGACGCTGTTCATTCGACCGTCTGGGAGAAACTGCAGCTGATTACCGCCCAGATCGTATACCGCAAGCCCTTGCTTCTTATCGGTGCCGATTACACGACTCAGCGCTGCATCCAGGGGGTTCAGCCAGATCGCTGCATCGTCGGCGCTATCGCCGCTGGACGGTACCGGCGCCGTTTCCACCGTTGCCGTCACCGAGACGGTAATCTGCGCGGGATCAATCGGGGTCGGGGTCGAGCTGCTGCGCGCGGTTTGCACAACCAATCGTGGCGCTGTCTCGCCTTCAGCTGAATCGAAGTCTACCCCGTTGCTGCCCGTGGGTAACAAAACCCATCCTTGATTCGATGACGAGTCTTGTTGCCATGTTAAAAGCGTCGCTGTGACATCGAGTTGCAGGCGGCCGGTCGAGACCCAACCGGTCGTGGCTTCGGCGATGCTTTGCGCTTCAAAGTCGTCCGCTTGTACACCATCGACAAACGAGTTCCAAGTTGCCGCATCGTTCCACTCTTGCAGCATGCGGTGCAGCGCGAGGCTATGGCCCCTGCTAGTCACCTGCAGCTCCAGCGTGGCCGAGATGATCGCGGCGTCCGCGCTGATCTGGCCGGGCGCGTCACCGAAGATACCATCGAACTTGAGCAAGGCCTGTACGTCTGCGCCGCTGCGTTTGGGGTCATCGCTATCGACGTTCAGCTCCGGCTGCGCCCCGTTGTTTGTGTCCGCGTTGGCTGGGTCTTGTTGCATGAAGGTGTCGTGCGCGAGGTTATAGCCGTTTACTCCAGATGCGAAGGCAACGGTTTCGAGACCAGCGAGGACTGGGAACAGATCCGTGTTCGCTATCGTGTCCGCGAGTACATCCGCATTCGGGCCACTTGCGTACAGGGGCACATCACTGCCGGTATGTCCTGTAGTCGAATACGTATGGGTAGGAACAACAGCCGGCTGGGGGCTGGTTTCCGTGATTGTAAGTCCACCGGTCTCGTGGTCCGCGGTCACGATAATAAGGGTATCGTTGCGGTTCGCTGCCCACGCGCTGACCGCATCGACGGCATCGCGCAACTCAAGCACCGACGCGATGACGTTTTGCAGGTCGTTGTCATGACCATGGCTGTCTGTCCCTTCGTGCTCAATCAGCAGAAAAAAGCCATCGGGTCCGTCCAAGATCTCCACGGCTGCGGTCGCCATGTCGGACAGGCTTGGCCGGCTGCTTTCGGCAAACTGGCCGGACACGTAATCGACTGTCGCGCTGTTCAGTCCATGCAACTCAGCACTGCTCGTGACGACCGAGTAGCCGGCGCTCGCTGCCGATACGAAATCAACGCCCGGGCCACTCAAACCGAATAAGACGTTGGGCCGCGTCTGGAAGAAATAATCATCTGCAATTTCAACCTCGTTGTAACGGGAGTTTTCGTGGGCGCCGAAGGCAGCGGGGGTCGCGTCAGTGATCTCTGAGGTTGTGACGAGACCGGTTCGCTTGCCCTCGTACTGCTGGTTCTCCAGTGCCATCAACAGCTCGTTACCGGCACCCGGGATTGCCTGACTGATGACCCGGTTGTTGACCTTATGCCCGGTCGCCATCGCGGTCGCGGCCGCGGCTGAATCCGTCGTGCCACCCTTAGCATTCACGGTGCTAACGGTGCCGGCTACCGGGAACTGTTCAAAGCTTAGCGGTGTGGCGCCGCCGTTTTCGAATATTCTGGTCGCGTCGAGCTGGGGAAAACCCATGCCGTCGCCGATGAACAGGATGATGTTCTGCGGTTCTGCGTTCGCCTGGGCGTTAATGACGATCGCAAACAAGATGAACGAAACCCCTCTCAGCAAAAGTGCTTTCGTGGTATTCATATTTTCCTCCTGTAGGTATCAGCCATTAGGCGGCGGCGCCCCACTTGGGAACACACTCTAACGACTAACCCATATCGGCAAAATCGGCTAAAACCTGAATGCGGCGTTCGATTTTCCTGACCCAAACGGCGATTGATATTCTACCTGCAGCCATGGCTTGGATCTTACGCTCGAAACGTCTTGGCGACCAGCGGAGGCACAACAAGCTAATGTGTTTTTTGAGCCCAGCGGGGCCTTGTTGCATGGCTCGGTGAATAGCCAATCGAACGACCGTCAAGATTTACCGAGATTCGTGCACCAAAGCCACGTACCACCGGACGTATTGTAATTTGATATCTTGCTGGTGATGGCGGCCTTTGAAACTGATTATACTCTGTCCATAATTGAATCTCTGAACACGAGAGTATAGATCGGCACGCCACGCAAGCTAGTTTGCGACAGAACCCAAAATCGCACCCTAAACAAAGGCATATGGGCACAGAATATCGAAAGAACCGCGAGAAAGTGCGCGAATAAATTGAGCATATTTGGAAACTACAGTGTGCAGCCCCTTTACGACTTAGGCGGTCCGAGACCCTCACGTCTGCGCATCAGAATGCACGCTTGCCGAATCAACGACACGGACACGTTTCGCCGCCAACTCTCTGATTTTCCCAACAGAGCGCCGAACACGCACGCCAAGAATCTAGCAAAAGTTTGGCAAAACCATTTCGACATCTGCCAGTGAGTCAATTTACTGAGCTTGTCGCCCTCCTCCGGCAGCACGTGCAGGAGCCGGTACTTAACGCCCCTGCATCGCCGCTGGAGGTTGCCGGCGCCTTGATGACTGACATTCCCGCCCTACAGGAGCTCAGGGACGCGTATATTGTCGGTAACGGTCAGACAGAAAACTACCTTATCGGCAATGGCGAGTCCGACATTTGCCACCCCGCCGCCCCGGTA
This sequence comes from Pseudomonadales bacterium, assembly GCA_051008535.1. GTDB lineage: Bacteria > Pseudomonadota > Gammaproteobacteria > Pseudomonadales > JAUIET01 > JBBKXJ01. Next base: position 13,873 of record JBPCXM010000073.1, read on the forward strand.
GCGGTTGACGAGGTACAACTGTTTGGCGATTTTTTCTTTATGAACACGGAGGGCCTGCGAGACAACTACAATCTTTACAGTGAGCTGCTAGCAAATGGGGACCTTGGCGAATGCGAGGCGACCTCCCACCCACCCGGCGCCGTTAAGCACGTTCCGTTTTCGAAGGGCTGGATACCCTTTGCGGAAGGCGACGAAGAATACCTATGTGTTGACCTCACACCCGGCCCGGCCGGGTGCGTGGGTCAAGTTATCCTCTTCGCCGGCGACGTTGATCACCTGTTTAAAGTCGCCGACTCGTTCGAGGAGTTTTGCGGGTTTATGATAACGCTGTACAAAAGCGGCGAGATGCACCGCCAAGGGCTGTACAAGTTTCTATGTGCGAGGGCTGGGCTATAAGGTGCCCGACATTGCCAGCCGAGTAACGGCAACGGCTACCGTAATTGCCGCAAAAAATAGCGTCAGCTCGTACCACTTCACTTGATTATCAGTTAGTCTTTCTTCGGCGTGTTGTCGCTCTCTCTCAGCGTAATTGGGCCCTGCGGGAGCGAACCTGTAAAAACATACGCTTTGAAAAACAGCGAAATCTCGACTCGTTGAAAAACAACAAGTTGTACTCGACGAACATATCCAAAAATCTGCAGCCAGTCCGCGAACAGGTCAGCGATAGCTTCTTGAAAAGTTTGAAATTTAATTCAAAACCGCAGGTTTTTACAGGTTCGCTCCCGTTACGCCAAATTGTTTTTGCCATAGCGCTAGCGACTAAAGTCGCGAATATTACCCAACCAACTGTGGAATCGCGACGGAGATAACCTCCTTCAGCGTTTCAATCGGCGTAATCTGCAACTCCTCATGTACCGTATCGGGTAGCTTCGCCAGGTCGGCTTCGTTATCTTTGGGCAGAATAATATGCCTTATACCGCTGCGGTGCGCGGCGAGCACTTTTTCCTTGATACCCCCAACCGGTAGCACCAAGCCGGTCAACGTTAGTTCGCCCGTCATGGCGAGATCGCTACGTACTGCCTGCTGGCTATAGGTCGAAACCAGCGCTGTCGCTAACGTAACGCCGGCGGAGGGGCCATCTTTTGGGACGGCGCCCGCGGGCACATGGATATGCACGCCAAAGTCTTCGATGCATTGCTTGTCGAGATTGAATTCATCAGCGTGCGCCCAGATATAGCTTCTGGCCGCACGTGCGGATTCCTGCATCACATCGCCGAGTTGCCCGGTCAGCGTGACTTTTTCATCTTTTGGCGTGCGCGAGGCTTCCACATATAACACATCGCCGCCCGCTTCGGTCCAGGCCAGACCCGCGGCAACGCCCACAGGCAGTTCGG
>JBPCXM010000074.1:0-3404 GCA_051008535.1 Pseudomonadales bacterium
GTTGTTGAAGGCCGGTGTGGAGCTGTACGAACTGCGAGCTGATGCCGCGCTGCGTGAATTCCTGAAACAAGATAACATCGCGTCCGACTCGCATGCCGGGCTTCACACCAAAGCCACCGTGGTCGACAAGCACACGACGCTGATCGGTTCTTTCAACATAGACCCGCGTTCTCGTGAACTCAATTCGGAAATCGGCTTGCTGATCAAAAGCGAAACTTTTGCCAAAACGGTGCTGCGCGCAATGGAGCCAGACTTCGACCCGCTAAATAGTTATCGCGTCACCTTGAATGACAGTGGTTACCTGCGCTGGACGGGGGCATCGCCTTCCGGACCAATCGAGTTTAAGAACGAGCCCGACGCCACCTGGGGAAAACGGCTGGCAGCATCAATTCTGCGGATAATGCCGATCGAGCGAGAGATTTAAACCGCTCTCCGCGTGGCAGGACATCGAACTTGAAATCCGTCAACGTAGGACATTCCACACTCCTTCAAATCAACAGGATGACACTGCCAGCCACGGTCAAAAGCACATTGGCAAACGCGTAGGAGCCTGTATAGCCGAGTGCCGGTACATTACTGTCCGCCTCTTTTGTGATCACACTAAGAGAAGCACCACTGGTCATGGCACCAGTTATCGCACCCAGCAGGATAACGGGGTTCAGCTTTAACACGCGTCGACCAAACACATAGCCGAGAAAAACAGGGATGGTAGTTACCAAAATGCCGGCAATCATCAACTGCGGCCCCGCATTCAATAAGGTTTGTATGATGTCACCGCCTGCCCTCAAACCCACACCTGCCATGAAAATCAACAAGCCGAACTCCATGAAGATCCATCTTGCGGCATCGGGCATTCGACCAAAGGTCGGACGCACGCTGCGCAGGAAACCGATGATCAGCCCAGAGGCCAACATTCCGCCGGCGGATCCCAATCCCACCGACACGCCGCCGATCTTCACAGAAAACAATCCCAATACCACACCCGCGGCAATGCCAAAGGCAAAGGTAATCATGTCTGTCTCTGCGACGTCCCGCTCAACTTGCCCAAGCTCCTGACCCAGATAATCTATATTGGAGCGCGCTCCCAAAACAGTGAGGATATCGCCCTTGCGCAACTGCATACTCCTGTCTTTCGGCACTGAAATGCGCATGCGGCGAACATCCGTGACCAGTACCTGATAGGTTCGATTGATGTCGAGCTCATCCAGGCTTTTGCCCACAGCCACAGGATTGGTAACAATCACCTGCGCGCTATCGGTAATGTCGCTCATGTTTTCTTGCGCCGTGATCTCTTTACCGACGGACTGCACCTCTGGTGTAAACAGCGCGACCTCACCCATTACGAACAATTCATCACCCAAACGTAAATATTCATCCGGGTCAGGTGTGATGAACTGTCCGTCACGGCGCAACCTTCCGACAGCAAAACCGTCGCCAAGCCGCTCTCTCAGTTCGCCAATCGTCGCCTGTGTAAAGGCTTCGTTACTCACCTCATAGGCTCGGGAGGACACACTTGTGTGAGCTGCGGTAATCCCATCTTGGTCGCCCGCTTCCAGGCGTTTCGCCTCGGCCTTGAGGTCAATTTTCAGCACGCCAGGTAATAGTTTGATAATCGCAATCAAGCCGGCAAGACCAAAAATGTAGGTAATCGCATAACCCGTTGTGATATTGCCGATGACAGCGTCTGCCGTCCAACCTTCAGGTGCCGAGACTGTGCCAGCGCGTATCGCCTCCTGGGCTGCGGCCAAGGTGGGCGAGCTGGTCAGGCCGCCGGCCAGCAGACCCGCGGAGGTGCCCGGCTTAAGCTCTAGCCACCAGGCACCCAGGGTAGCCATAGCAAACCCAGACAGTGCAATCACCAGGGCGAGGGAGAAATACTTCAGACCGTCTGTTCTCACCACATCGAAGAAACGGGGACCGGCTTGATAGCCGACAGAAAAAATAAAAAGCGCAAACCCGACCGCTTGCGCACCAGGCGAAATGCGAAAGCCAAAATGGCCGAAGAACAGACCGACAAACAAGACGCCAGCCACCGACCCTAGAGAAAAACTCCCCAAACGAATGCCGCCGATGACATAGCCGAACCCAAGAATGATGAACAGGGTAAGTACTGGCTGTTGTTTCAGCAGCTGGTATAGGTTCTCGAGAAGATCCATGATTTCTAACGTGGCTCACCAACTGCAGAATTTTATGCAATATCGACCACGTAATAAAGCCCCTTCTTGAATTTATGCATGGCTGTTTTAGAAGCCGATTGAGTTACACATGTATACGCTCACCAATGCTGAACAATAACGTATAAACGAGCGCACGTTTGCGACTAAACATGGTTTGGGAACTTTGCTGTCTTGTGGCTACGCTAACAGAATTTATCAGAGGCAAGTCCTCTGCGCCTGTCGGACATCATTCTCCCACACACTTGTCAGGCGAGGCGCATAAACGGTATCATTCCTGCAAGTTAGCCAATGACGAGTGCTTTGGCAGCAAATGACAATTTTCAATATGAGAATACAATGAGCAAGCGTGTACTTCGTTTCAGGCTGATTATCATAGCGATCCTTTTTGCTGCTGGCGTTGTACAGGCACAGGACAAGCCGAATATCCTGGTGATTTTTGGCGATGACATCGGTATGTATAATATCAGCGCCTATCACCGTGGCATGATGGGCGGCAGTACGCCCAACATCGATCGCATTGCTAACGAAGGTGCGTTGTTTACTGATTATTACGCACAGCAGAGTTGTACGGCGGGCCGGGCGGCGTTTATCACCGGCCAGCATCCGTTCCGCACCGGGCTATTGACGATCGGCATGCCGGGTGCCAAGAGTGGTCTCCAACCGCAGGACCCGACGCTGGCCGAGTTGCTCAAACCCCACGGCTATGTGTCCGGACAGTTCGGCAAGAATCATCTGGGAGACCTAGACGAGTTCCTGCCGACCAACCACGGTTTTGACGAATTCTTTGGTAACCTCTATCACCTAAATGCGGAGGAAGAGCCGGAAACCTATCATTACCCTAAGGATCGGGAGTTCCATAAGAAATTTGCACCTAGGGGCGTTATTCATTCTTACGCCGATGGCAGGACCGAAGATACCGGCCCTCTGACCCGCAAGCGCATGGAGCAGGCAGACGACGAGTTCCGTGACGCGGCCATCGACTTCATGGGTCGCGCAGTTAAAGACAAAAATCCGTTCTTCGTGTGGCTCAACGCCACCCGTATGCACGTATGGACGCGCCTCAGCCCTGAGTGGGATGGAAAGACCGGACACGGCCTGTACGCCGACGGCATGGCGCAACATGACCGCGATATCGGTCTTGTACTCGACAAGCTCGATGAATGGGGAATCGCCGACAACACCATCGTCGTCTACTCCACGGACAATGGCGCCGAGAAATTCACTTGG
>JBPCXM010000075.1:0-6094 GCA_051008535.1 Pseudomonadales bacterium
TCGCCGATAAGTTGGGCATTAGTATCAAAACCGTGGAACTGCACCGCGCGCGTATGATGGAAAAAATGCGCGCCGAGTCGGTGATCGAATTGATCAAGATGACGGCCCAATGCAGCGGCATGCTGCATGCGCAATCGGCTTAGCGATGACTGCTGAAGAGCGCGTTTTTGCGACGGAAGAAACAAACATGCAGGCTGTCGAGTCACGCGATACGAGCTCTCTCTCGGCCGTACCGCTAGCAGGCAAGCAACTACCGCAACTGTCGGCTGAAACCGTCACGGCTAGCAATACGTTATATCGAAGCCCACCGGCAAGTTGTGCAAATCTGCACTGGCATTGGCGCCTGCCACCCGCGTTACCAATCCGCCACTGGTTACATTTTTCCGCAGACGAAGAGAACGTGCATTTTGGTTTGCAGCACGATGTTGTTGGGCTCAATAGCGTGGCGCTGGACTGGCTCGAGTATAGCGGCACAGCGAAAACGTTAGCCTGGTCGGTGACATATGAACCCTTGATAGAGTTACTACAAAGTGTGTTTGGACTTGACTTCGTGTTGCAATCAATCGGCACGAATTCGAAGCCGGAGAGTGCAGCTAGCGATTTGCACGTTGGATTCGAGGTCAAGCGTGATGACGGCGTCACAGTCACGTGTGGCCAGGTGTATTTTCCCAAAGGCTGGATAACGGCTGTGCTGGCACGTTCCGGCGAGCAAACAGCAATATCTATAAGCGGTTGGGAGCGCGCCGGGGCGCGGCTACCGTACGTGATCGACAGCATATCGCTGGTGCCCATTGAGCTGCAAGCGCTATCAATTGGCAGCACTGTGCGGCTAGACAACGCTTCGCTCAAAGATGACTGCGCCAGAGTTGTTGTCGAGGCCGGTGAGACGCGGCTAGTCGCCGATTTGACAGCAATGGATTTGACAGTTGTTGGAATAACGCAACGACCCGCATCTGATGCAACCGTTTATATGAGGGAGCTAAGGAATATGAGTAAAGACCAGCAACAGCTCGTAGATGTCACACAACAACACCCAGCGCAGATGGACGCTGCGGCTCAGCCAGACGAAACAACCGGGCTTGAATCGACAGGGGGGGATGCTATTGAAAACCCGAACACGGTGGACACGGGCGCGGTGCCGGTTGCCCTGCGTTTTGAAGCGGGTGCCGTCACGCTGCCTTTTGCCGAGCTGCAAAGCATCCGTCCAGGTTACGTCTTTCACCTGGACAAGCGGTTGCATGATCAGCCTATCGCGGTGTACGCCAACAATATGCAGGTGGCGGTCGGCGAGCTGGTGTGCGTAGGCGATTTGATCGGGGTACGTATTACCAGCATGCATTTCGAAAAAGCAAAAGGCCAGTGAGTTAGTACTCCGACAACATTGTTATGATGCATTCAGAGCCTCATAGAACTTTCCCTGCTAGACGCGACCGTGCAGGCATAGTGTGCCCTACGTCAAGCGGGCGCAACGACGCAGGGGAAATTCTGTGTGGCTCCCTTCGGGCTTGCCTGTCTGCGTCCACAGCGGCGTTGTTTTCCCTCGGCGTAGAGTCGACTATGCCTTCGAAAAAGCGTCTTGCTGTGAACGCAGACAGACAAGCTGAATTCATCATAACAATGTTGTCGGAGTACTAAATAGCAGCAGCGTATGGATTTTAATAACTTATCTCCCGGCCTGATATTGGCGATGGTCGTCAGCCTCGCGCTGGCGCCTTATATGGCGGTGATGATTACGGCTTTCACCAAGCTGGTAGTGGTATTCAGCTTGTTGCGCAACGCTCTCGGTTTGCAGCAAACGCCGCCGAATATCGTGCTTAATGGGCTAGCGATTATTCTATCGGTTTACGTGATCTACCCGGTGGGTTTGCAAATGGCCGATCAGGCCCAACTCAGTATGGAGCAGCGTCCCGACGACGGTAAAGCGGTTGAACTGCCGGAGCTATTGGAGGTGGCAGGCGATGCCAAGGAACCGCTGCGGGACTTTTTGGTCAAGCATACGTCCGACAGCGAGCGCGCGTTTTTTCTGGAGACCGCACAACGCTTGTTGCCGCAGGAGAAGCGCAAGGACATAAGCGCCAATGACTTGATCGTGGTGGTGCCGGCATTTACCGTCAGCGAACTATCCAAGGCTTTCCAGATCGGGTTTCTGATTTTCTTGCCGTTCCTAGTAATCGATTTGATTGTCTCCAACATATTGCAAGCGTTAGGCATGATGATGCTGTCGCCGACCACGATCTCACTGCCGTTCAAGCTGTTACTGTTTGTGCTGTTGGACGGCTGGTCGAAACTAATCCACGGTCTGGTTCTGACTTACTAATGGACGCACAAGCTATCCAGTTTACCAAGGAAGCGCTCTGGTTGGTGCTGGTGTTGTCGGCCCCCCCGATTGTGGCGGCGACCGCGGTCGGCTTGTTCGTTGCCATACTGCAAGCGGTCACCCAAATTCAGGAGCAAACGGTGCAATACCTGTTTAAGTTCGTGGCGGTGGTATTGACTTTGTTTTTAACCGCGTCGCTGCTGGGGGGCTCGCTGTATCACTTTTCCAATCGCTTGTTTCTCGATTTTCCAGGTCTGATCCGGTGAGCGAGTTCGACTTATTCAGCGAGGCCGTGGTAAATCTGGCGCTCACCTTGCCGCGAATTGCGGCGGCTTTTCTGGTGTTGCCGCTGTTGACCAGCGAAATCGTTCCAGCGCTGGCGCGCAATATCTTTCTCATGAGCCTAGCTATTGCGGTGTTTCCCTTCGTGGCCCACGACGTGCAAGCCGTGGCAGCCAGCGGTGTGATGCTTGGCCCGGTGGTTATTAAAGAGTTATTTATTGGTGTAGTGATTGGCTATGCCTTCAGTATTGTGTTCTGGGCGCTGGAGGGAGCAGGCCAGGTGATAGACACGAAGGTGGGTACGACCATGGCGCAAATCACCGACCCACTGTCGGGCCATCAAACATCACTGATCGGTGCGCTGCTTAGTCAACTTGCCGGGTATTTGTTTGTTGCCTTTGGCGGCTTGCTGATATTTCTCGATTTGCTACTAACTAGCTATAGCGTTTGGCCGCTGGCGGCGCCATTGCCTGATCTTGCGGCCGCTGGGCAGTTGTTCTTTATTCAACGTTTTGACGAACTGATGCGCTTGATTCTGCTGCTGGCGGCGCCGGCATTAGTCGTGCTGACTTTGATCGACTTCGGGCTAGGCTTCGTAAATCGTTATGCGCAGCAGCTCAATGTCTTTTCGTTGTCGCTGTCGATCAAGGCCTGGTTGGGTGTATTTATCGTGCTGCTGATGCTTACCAGCATCGTTGAATTTATGCTCGGCTGGCTGGCTGACCAGCAAGGTTTACTGGAAGCGCTACGGCTCGTGTTATGACCCTAGGGTTAACCCCAGGTAGGGTTAGCATGAATTGTCGAAAGCCGAGATCTCCGGTTTAATACGACTTAAATCGCTAAGTGGAGTCAGATACAACATTTGTGCAAAGGGTCGATTGTGGCCCGCTCGTTGAGGCTAATTTCGCAAAAGTTGTATCTGACGTTACTTATCTAATAACCAGCTTAGCAGGAGCCCAACATGGCAACTATTGATGCAGCAACAAATACCAACGTAGTCGCACTGGAGCCTGAGCTGCCGAGTGCGACAGCGAAGAAAATCGAAAATGAGCAGCAGACACTGCAGTACAGTGATGCGAAACCTGGCGCGGCGTTGGCGGCGTTCGGCTCCAGTCCTCTCAACGTGAGATCCGGCGCAGATGTGGACCTGGCAGCACGGATTACGGGTGCTGAGCAGAGCATCACATCGGACACCGACCAATTGCTTGGCTTGATGAACCAATCCCTAACTGCAACTGAGTTCCTGAGCGCAGTCGATGCTGGTGCGGGAGGGGAGAGCGGGCGCGGCATCGAGGGCGTTCAGACGCCACTTGATGCCCTTAATTTTCAGCTGCAAATTGCAGAAATCCAACCCCCCAAGCGATGAGACTTAGTCGTTCGCCGACGCCTTATGTCCAAACGTGACACAGTCTTCGCAGGAGTCGCGCGGTGAGTGGGGACGACTCTGGCGAAAAGACCGAAAAACCCACGTCGAAAAAGCTCAGGGATGCGCGCAAGGAAGGCAATGTTGCCAAAAGCAAGGACCTGTCGCAAACGGTCACCACGTTAATTTGGGCCTTAATATTCGCAGGGCTGGGAGGCCTGTATGCCGACCGGATGGGAGGATTGCTAGAACAGGCCTGGGTGGAAATCAGCGACTTGTCGCCGCAGGCCATGCTCGAACTGAGCGTGTCCGCAGGCAAGGTGCTGTTACTGTTGACCGTGCTGCCACTGGCGCTGGTCAGCGTGATAGGTATTCTGGCCGAGTTTATGCAAGCCGGGCCGGTGCTGTCGTTCAAAAAAATCACTCCGCAGGGATCGCATGTCAATCCAGCGGAAGGCCTAAAGCGGGTTTTCTCAATGGACAACCTGTTTGAAACCTTCAAGGCCATTGCCAAGACCGCGGTGCTTATCGCGATCGTCACGCTACTGCTACTGACGCATCTTGACGAGGCCCTAGAGTTACCGCGCAGCGACGTGTTGTCCTACGCAAAGCTGGACCACTATCTGCTGCTGTCGCTGATGGCGTGGGTGGTAGCGCTTTTTTTATTTTTCTCCATCGCCGATTGGCTGTACCAGAAATACAGCCATGAGAAAAAGCTGCGCATGAGTATGCACGACATCAAGGAGGAGCACAAAGAGCAAGAGGGCGACCCGCAGATCAAAGGTAAACGTAAACAGTTACACAAGCAGCTGGCAACCCAAAACGTACAACAGATGGCGCGCAAGGCGTCGGCGGTGGTGGTGAATCCCACGCATATTGCAGTAGCGCTGTACTACCAGCCTGAGGAAACCGTGGTACCGATGATTACGGTGAAAGGGGAGGGGGATATGGCACGCTTGATCCGAGAAGCAGCGGAGGAAGCGGGCGTGCCCATCATGCGTAACTTCATGTTGGCGCGGCAATTAAATTTCCGCGGCGATGAAGACGATTTTGTACCACAAGATTTGTTTGACGCGGTTGCGGAAGTTCTGGTCTGGGCGGAGCAGGTAAAGCGGGAAGCACAAGCAAACGGCGGAGAGGATGGCGCTCACGATTCTGGTTAAGGTGAGTAGCTCAGACAGGATTTGTTCTGAGGCACATTGTCGCAAGTTTTAATGTTCTTCGCTGAGCTCGCGCATTTCCAGCTTAAACTGCCGGCCTTCGAAGTTCATCAACATACGGCCTAATTCTTCCCAAGTAAACTTACGATCATCGATGAGCAGGAGCGGCACACTACCGTCACTAGTGTTATCCCCTTCGACCAAGCCTCGAACGGTGTGATGATTGGCGATTTGCAGTTCAAGCTCACCGACCTCTTTGCGCTCGCTGGGAATTGTCAACGTAGTGAAGTTAGGCCCCATATTTGGCATGCCTTGGGATTTGGGTAATTGCAGGACGACCACCGCCAGCACGATGCATGCAACCGTACCCATGGCGATGGACTGCTCGCGTGCGCGAAAGGGTCGTAATGCACGAGACGTCTTGCCTGACGGCCGCACGGTTCTCTTACTAAGTAACAAAGCAAACGAAGCGGACAAAAGTAGAACAACAATTGACGCAATCAGACATCCTTGAATGCCATAAAGACTGTAAATAAGTGTCGATGCAGGTACGGCCACCAATTTACCGAGTTGGGCAATCGTTTTGTAAAATGCCACATCGACCGAAGTGCGCTTGCTTTTTGCATATTTGAGATGCAGGTGGTTGTGCGGCATCGTTGCAACGCCAGCCACCAGGTTAAAGAGCACGATAGCCAAAAGAAAAAGTGATAGTTGCTGTGGAACATACAGCACGGCAAGCGGTATCAGCGCCAGCATCATAGGCGCCCAAACGGCAACAGTTCGGTGGCGAAGTTTGGGTTTAATAGTGATCCCAGATAACGTCCAACGGGTTTTCATCTGGCTAGCGGCCAAAGGTTGTGCGAGGCCAAGTGCAACCAGCCCGGCGGCTAAGATCGCTGCAATTTCTAATTCAGAAAAACCCTAACCTTGAAGATAAAGTGGTACGGGAATGATTAGCCAAATATCTCGTCC
>JBPCXM010000076.1:0-3875 GCA_051008535.1 Pseudomonadales bacterium
GGGGCTCAATCACTTAGGCTTACGCTTTTGGCCTACAACCTCTCTGTCTACGCTTAATCGCCATTGTTACCAATGACCACTCAAGACTCGATAATCAATGTGCCGAGTCCGCACTTTTGATGCGGTACTTTCAACCGCTAGTTGTTCTACGCCTCGTGGCGCACCAAAATTCTGTGTCAGGTGAAGCACGCTAACGCGCTTCGCTTGTTGGCTACTGGAAGCCATTGTTGAACCTGCGCCGAGGGCACAGAACCTACAACGGCTACCAGCAGCTCTATACTAGCCTGACTGCTGCCAACACAGCAACGTGCTTGTTCGCTATCTCGCAGCATGGCCATTGTCATATTTCCAACGCCGCATCTAGACGACCCTCAAAATAAATCGCCAACTGTGACAACGTCAGATTCCAGTTACGAATCGGCATTGTCCATTTCTTACTGGCATTCTGGATGCCGAGATAGAGCAATTTCAATAAACTCATGTCATTCGGAAATCCCCCTTTAGTTTTGGTCAGCTTACGGAATTGCCGGTGTACCGCCTCGATCGAATTGGTTGTGTAAACCACACGGCGGATCGGCTCAGGATATTTGAAATAGGCGGATAAGTGCTCCCATTTGTTGCGCCAGGATTGAATCACAATCGGATAGCTCGCGCCCCAGCGCGCTTCCAGTGCGTCCAGCGCATCCTCAGCCTCTCCACGCGTTGCTGCCCGATACACAGGCTTCAGATCAGCGATAAAGGCTTTTTGATGCTTCGATGCGACATAGCGCAGCGAATTGCGAATCTGGTGCACAATGCATAACTGCACTTCGGTCTGCGGGAAGATCGCGTTGATGGCTTCCGGAAACCCCTTGAGTCCGTCCACCGAGGCAATCAGGATGTCCTGAATTCCCCGGTTGTTCAAATCCGTCTGCACCGATAGCCAGAAGTTGGCGCCTTCACTGTCAGCCAGGTAGAGCCCCAGCACCTCTTTTTTGCCTTCAATGGTCAACCCAAGCACGGTATACACCGCTTTGGTTTCATAGCGTCCATTGTCGCGTATTTTGTAGTGGATGGCGTCCAGCCACACGAAGGGATAGTGGCTGTCCAGCGGCCGTTGCTGCCATGCCTTAACCACCGGAATCACCTTGTCGGTAATGGCGCTGATAGTGCCCGTGGAGACGTCAACGCCGTACAGCTCTTTGAGGTGACTGGCGATATCCTGATAGCTGTTGCCCAGCCCATACAGGCCCAGAATCTTCTGCTCTATTTCATTGCCAAGGGTGGTTTGATTTTTCTTGACCAACTGCGGTTCAAAGGAACCTGCGCGATCTCTCGGCGTTTCCAGCTCAAAGCGGCCAGCCGAACTCTTCACGGTTTTCCTGGACTTGCCATTGCGGCGATTCGGCGTCTCTTTCTCGCTTAAGTGTGCCTCGGCCTCGCCTTCCAGTGCGGCCTCTGCCAATTGTTTCAGCAGAGGCGCTAATACGCCATTCTCGCCCGTGATCTGTTGACCGCTCTGCAGTTGCTTGACGGCTTCATCGAAATTAAATGCTCTGTCTTTGCCCATGGTTCAATCCTCTTTTCAATAGAATAAAGAATTGACACAGATTTATGAACACTCCCTCGAAAACCCATCCGCCAATCTGGAAAATCGCGACCTTCCTTCGCTTCGAGCCGAAGCGTATCTATGTTCTTGTGCCTGCCATCTCTCTGAATCGATCCAAACACTTCTCTTACTGCGGGCTCAGGTCCTTCGAGGACTTGCATGAATCTCTCGTGAGCATAAAGCAGGAGCCCGGTTAGCCTGAGATTATAGTTCCGTTGCCTTGCAACAGTTAGTAAATCATAAAGCTGTGGTGGAGATATTGGCTCTGTGGCTGTACTAACGTAGATGACATGGAACATCGAAACATCCTAACTAACGTCTAACATTGTAATATGGCGCTCGCTCGCTTTGTCTCTTGATCACATTTGCAGTGTGTCGTTATTGTCTTGATTTATAGAACATTATCGCCTTTTTTCAAACTATTTCGCTGGTATAAAGTGGGAAAGCAGTTGACTGGCAGCATCACGCCCTGAGGTATTCCGTCAAGTAGTTTCGGTCACAGGACGCCGTTTAATTAACGGCGATCCTCGACGCTCCAAGGCTTTAAGGTATACGGTCTCATTGTACGGGGTTCGTGTTTTCCAGCACCGGTACAGAATGCGAATCCATTTAAAAGCTAAGGCTCGCACAGCCGCCTGGTAGGTACACCCTTTAGCACGCTGTTGCTGATAAAATTCACCGGCCCAGAAGGACTTATTGATCGTCTGGGCCGCCCATTCAACAAAGGTTTGTCGCAAGAATGTCGGGCACTGCCAACGCCAATGTACCCAATGCTTCTTGCCACTGCGTTCCGTCACAGGAGCGATTCCAGAATATTTCTGCATGTCCGCTGCACTGTGGTAGCGCTCTCTCTGCTCACCAAAGGCGACCAGTAGTCGCGGAGCCATTATCGGCCCAGCACCTGGCAGTGGGCTAAACAATGCATAATCAACGTGCTGTTGAGCCACCTTATCGATCTCAACATCAAATCGCTTAATCGCATCCAGTACCACGCGCAACTGCTCTACCAGCACCAATGCTTGCAAGCGATAAGGTACGATCACCGCCTCATCCAACGTCAGCGGTGAGGCCGCTTTGATGGAGACCAGCCGTTTTTCCAGTACGTGTTCAAAGCGCATGTTGTGTTGATGAAAAAATGTCTTCAGTGTGTTTTTGCGAGCACGTTTGGCCTGTGTCAAAGTCGGCCAACGCGTGATGAAATCACAAAACAGGGGCGTGTCAATATGATCAAACCACTCCAGTGTCTGAGGATAATATTGCTTTAGTGAAAAGCGTAATTGATTAGTGATACGGATTTTACCACCCACCAGGTGGCGTCGTTGTTCTACCAGAGACGCCAATATACGCATCTCAACACTTTGAGGCTGTAGCGGCTTAAACCGCTCTGGGTGGCGTCGTATTAAATCAACAGCCAACGCTGCATCCGTCGGGTCATCCTTTGCACGGCTGGGCTGAAATGCTTCTCGATACTTGGCCAGCGTCGTGGGATTGACCGGGAAGATCACAAAGAAGTCGTGTTTCTGAAGTGCAGACACAATGGGACCTTTAGGCAGTTCCACGGCGACAGCAATAGGAGCACCGAAACGCTCACGCAACGCGTGCGCCCACTCATCAATCAGCTCAACCCGGTGTGTGATCACATCGAACTCCCGTTCGTCACCGTCAGCGCTCTGGACACAAACGTCGTGTTTCGTGTCTGCCCAATCAATGCCGACGTGGGCCTTAAATGGCATATCGTTCAACTCGTTCATGGATCACCTCCAACATGCTATATTCGCCATAAGGGGCATGCATGCCTGAGATCTGCGAAAGCAATATAGGTGAGCCGGTGCTGCGGCAAGCCCTGAGTATTCGTTGGTGATCTCAAGCGCACCCGCGGACTCGAAACCAAAGCGGTGAACATCGTGTGTTTGGGTCGATCTATTCGTAGTCCGCGGGTGCATGTCCCGCTCTCACTGACAGCTACCTGCCAGCTGTGCCTAGTATCACTGAGAATGGAACGGAATAACTATATTGGGTCGTTCTCGCCCGGTGGTTATTCTAGCACTCGACTGTCCGGTGACTGAGTATACCTACTGGACCATAGCCGCCGCACGTAGTTACCGGTAAGGTTGATGTGATCGCATCGGAGGGGTATGAGTAAGATACGCGAAAAATCGGACATAGAGCCGGGCACTGGGCCTACACTTGCGGTTTGCGTAACCCCCTTTTTCTTGGCGCACCGCGGGTGTTTAATGCAAATTGGATTCGTCAGCAACAAGTACGCACCCCTTTCTAAATGCCGCGG
>JBPCXM010000077.1:0-5861 GCA_051008535.1 Pseudomonadales bacterium
GCCAAGCTGGACGATACAGGTATGTCGATTGTCGGCACCATACCGCGTGGCTTGCCGGCATTAAATGTGCCGGACATGGATGCGGACCGCATCTTCTTATTGTTAACACTGGCGGCAACAATCGCTCTGGTAAGCTTTATGGAATCTATCGCAGTTGCCAAGCGGTTCGCCGCGCAGAACCGTTACGAAGTCGATGCCAATAGAGAGCTCGTCAGCGTAGGTGCCGGCAATGTCGCGGCTGGGTTTGTGGGGGGCTATCCCGTAGCGGGAAGTTTTTCTCGCACTGCCATCAACGCCGATGCCGGCGCGAAAACGCCGCTAGCGTCGATTGTAACGGCTACGATCATTGCATTGACGTTAATCGCCTTGACGCCGCTGTTCTACTACACGCCTATCGCCTGTCTTGCCGCAGTCATATTAGTCGCCATTAAAGGCTTGATCGACCTCGAAGAACCCAGCCGCCTGTTTAAGATCAACAAGAAAGATTTTTCCTTATTATTATTCGCTTTTTTTGCCACCCTTATGCTCGGCATCCAATATGGGGTATTACTGAGCGTATTGGCTTCCATCATTCTGATTTTTAGCCGCATTACCCGCCCTCCCGTGGTACGTTTTGGCCGCCTGCCTGGCACTAGTATTTTCAGAAATCTGGATCGCGACTCGAACGCCAAAATTATTCCCGGGGTCATTATTTTTCGCATCGACGCGTCGTTATATTTTGCCAACGTGACCTATCTTAAAGACAAGATTTATGAGGCGATTGCCGAGCGCGAAGATAAAATTCACGCGTTTGTTATCGACGCCAGTACCACGAACGAAGTTGATACTTCTGCGATTACATGCCTGCAGGAAATTGCCTACGAGTTCAAGCAAACCGGAACCGAGTTATATTTTACCAATGTGCGGGGACGAATCAGAGACACCATGCGCCGCTCAGGGTTTCTGGATCAACTGGGCGAAGACCACTTTTTTTACAGTAAAACCGCCGGAATTAAAAACATCGAAGAGCGGCAAGAATCAATCACGCGCGACTGATTTCATTCGTTATTTCATACCCTTTCCGTCGAAGCGATTCCGCTAGCCGGGCAATATGCTCTGGCCCTACCTCGCAACAACCGCCGACAATGGTAGCCCCATTGACTACCCAAGCAAGTGCGAATTCCGCGTATTGGTCCGGGTCAAGGTCGTGACGTGCTTCCAGGCTCTTCACGGTGCCACCCGGCTGTAAACTTTCGATGGAAGTGAAGCCATTGGCATAGGCACCCAGCGGGCCGCTGCTCATGGAAAAGGTGTGCCAGCAAAAAGAGATAGCTTCCGGCTTGCTACAGTTAAGAAGCTTCGCGTCGACGCCGATTTCATCAAGTGCAGCTAACGCCGCACTTAACGGTTCACCGCTGCGCAGTGCGCCCGAGTCATCGTCATTGACGGTGAGTGCCACCCAAACCGGCTTACCGCTCTCTTTCCCAGCCGTCGCCGCGGCACGCGCTTCACTTACTGAGGCCATGGTCTCGCAGAGAATCACGTCTACATAGTCCGCCTGCTGCGCGACAATTTGGCGATAGATGGTGACCGAGGTCTCAAAATCTGGCGCCACATCGGGCCGGTAACTTGCGATCAGTGGCGGCAGGCAACCCGCGATTTTCACGTCTTCAATAGCGCAGAAGTCGCGAGCTTCTTTCGCGGCCTTGATTGCTGCGGTTTGGAGAGCTTCGAATTGATCACCTACGCCATCGCGTTGCAGCCGTTCTGGTGTCGCTGAGTAGGCGTTGAGCGTGATAACCCGCGATCCCGCCCGAATGTAATCAGCATGAAGATCACGCACAATGCCAGGCTCATCCATCATTACCTGCGCAGACCACAAAGCGGTTGGTTCCCGGCCGCTGCGGCGCAGTAGCTCCTGCCCCATGCCACCATCCAACAGAACGATTCGGTTCGCAGCTTTGTTCATATGCTCACTACAAATGTTTGACCAGCGAGTATCATTGTACCTTGTTCTCAGCAGCGATTTTTAGCACTCGGCCTGCCAAATAAAAGCTCCTTACTACAAGCTATCGACACCATATTCATAGCGTTAACCGCGAAACTGCATCAAATGTGGGTTGACATTTTAAAATTTGAACCATTGCATCTATCTACTGATAGATAAATACGTATTAACAAACAATCCGCAGAGACGCTGCTATTGAGGAGAAATTGATGAAAATATACGATATGGCTGGCTAGACGGTAGATATTGGGAGGAAATATGAAAGAAGTGAATGCGGATTTCAGCAAGAGAGTCGTTGTTCATGGTGCGGAGCTTGAGTGGCAAGACTCGCCCATGGCCGGCGTCAGCCGTCGCATGCTAGATCGGATCGGTGACGAAGTCGCCCGAGCCACCACTATTGTTCGCTATGATACAAACAGTCATTTTTCACCGCATGTGCATACCGGCGGTGAGGAGTTTGTTGTACTGCAAGGAGTATTCCAGGACGAACATGGCGATTTCCCCGTGGGATCTTATATTCGCAATCCGCCGCAATCTAAACACACACCGGGCTCAAAGCCCGGCTGTGTGATTTTTGTGAAGCTCTGGCAGTTCGATATGAATGATCGTACTCATATTCGCACCGATATTAATAAGATCGGCGCTTTGTCGGACCCTACTCGGCCCGGGGTCACAATAACCCCGCTCTATGAGGACGAGCGGGAGCTGGTGCGTGTAGAACAATGGCAGCCTGGAACCGAGCTTACACTCGATACCTCAGGCGGCGCAGAAATACTCGTACTCGAAGGCGGCTTTGAAGAAAGCGGTGATTCCCTGAGGCCGCAGTCATGGTTACGAATACCCATAGGAGGAAATATGAACGCCAAGGCTGGCCCTCAGGGAGCGCGAGTTTGGGTCAAGACCGGGCACTTACGATTTGTTGAACTGCCCCAACAGTCGTAGGATGTCACATTCGCGACTCCACGAAACGGCGCGGTTAGCCAACAAACAATGAGCGAACCACCATCAAGCGTGCACCACAATTTTTCAGAAAAATCTCACCTCGCTCGGGCAATTATCGAAAAATATACACTGGCGCTGAATGGTAAGCTCAAGGCCATTGATCACCGGAAATTAAAACAAACAAGAAACTCGAAGCGTTCATTAAGATATTTGAGAATGTGGTTAAACAGAACAAATTCAGTCTTTGCGGCATGATGGCGGCCGAAGTGGCCACGCTGGATGAGGATAATCGAGCATTATTGAACAACTATTTTCTACAAGCGAAAGACTGGCTTTGTACTGTTTTTGAAGAAAGCTCGGAACACGTCATCGCCAACATAAAACCACGCCAACTGGCGCGTATAGCGCTGTCTGGCCTCGAAGGCGCCATTTTGATTGATAGGGTTGATGGCAGTCGCCACAAGCTGCGCGCCCAGCGGGAGTTAATCAGCAAGCTTATCATTTGATCATGGGCCAACTACTACTTAGGGGAAACATCGCACAGTATTAATTGCCGTTCACGATTGACTTGAAGTTGTAGCACGTCTGGGCGCAGTAATGACCGGAAGGGTCGAAATTCTGGCGCTCTCCACTTAAACGCACGATTTCCCTAATATTGAATGATCGGCGCTTTTCTCAACCAGGTGTCATTGCTAAGCATATTCACCATCGCGTGGGCACAGTCAGCAAAGCTAATAGCGGACATACCACTAAAAGTATCAAAACCGAGCCGGTACACGGTGCGCTTTGGCCCTTTGCGCATCTGTAGCGGACGCACGCCTAGCCAGTCTACCTCGGGGTGTAGTTTAAGCAACTGATACTGATGCTCTTTGTCGTCATGCCGCAGCGACATAAAAATCTGGGCAATCTTTTCTACTATTCTGGCACCGAAGGTAATTTGGTCTTCCTCGACAAAAGTACTACCTCCACCACACCAGATGAATCGTCGAATATTCACACTCGCCATAACGTTCAAAATATGTCGGGTAATGTCGGTGCAAAGATCTTCGGCGGAATGTTTGTCGACGCCTATCGCAAATAAGATGGCCTCCGTACCAGCGTCTATTGATCTTCTAACGTCATCAGCATTGAGCCCATTGCCTTCCACAACGGTGATTTGACTGCGCAAATCAGACGGTAGCTTCGAAGCCGAACGAACCAAGACCGTGATCTCGTGCCCCGCATCTAAAGCTTGTTTGAGGCATTCGCTACCCAGAGCGCCGGTCGCGCCAAAAATAGTGATTTTCATTAGGTATCGATTGCAAATTTCGCTGCGCCGGATGATACCGATATATATGGTTTAACAGAATCCAGGTCTGTTTCAATTATGGCTGGCTCAACACCTTCCAACGCGACGGTAAAGAGCCCGCGTACGAACGACATATGCACATTGGCTTTGTGATTTAACTCGAGCGTTGATAAATTCACACGCCTGATCTCCTCACCAAACTCGATCACCCTATAGCCAGCGACAACATAGCTGTCGGTAGGCCTATCTTTGGCAATGAAAAACTGGACGCTATCGTTGGTGTTTCTTCCTTGATAGAAACCGACATAAGCGGCAGGAGGCCAATCGGCATTGGAGCTAAAGTTCGTCAATTTAAATTTCACTGAGAAACTGACGTCATCTCCCGATCCGGCCAACTCGATCAAATTGTATTCGCCAGATTCGGCTTCCAAAGACTCGTATCTATCAGCGCAGCCTGCGGCAAAGAAACCCGCGAAGACTAAAAAAATCATCGTTCTTGTCATATTTAGCCTGATGTCTTCGATCACCTTAGTTGGCTGTCTTTGCTGCCGCGACGGTTATAGCCGACGAGGTTCTCTTGCTGTTCGTCAATCTCGGTCTGGCAATTAACACAAAAGCGTACGCCGGAGATTGCATCACGGCGAGCTTCCGGGATGGTGATATCGCATTCTTCACAATGGGTTAAGCTGTTGCCGCGGGGTATTCTACTTCGAG
Organism: Pseudomonadales bacterium; assembly: GCA_051008535.1. Taxonomy (GTDB): domain Bacteria; phylum Pseudomonadota; class Gammaproteobacteria; order Pseudomonadales; family JAUIET01; genus JBBKXJ01. The sequence goes on from JBPCXM010000077.1 coordinate 4,932, forward strand.
CCAGTTTTACGGCATCGTCAACGCTTGCGTCAATTTGATCCTGCACCGCGCCGTCGCGCGACCAACCACCGGCCATTATTTACTTTCGTCCTCAAGCCGCTTGATAGCGCCTGCGGCAACCGGTTGCAAATCATCTATCCTCTGCTCAAAACTCTGCACGATTTTTTCACGTAATGATGGCGGCCAAAACTTGTTGAGATGAGCCATTACGGCCAGCTCGGCGGCTTCCGCTTCTTTCCCCGGCGCTAAATTAGCGGCAATCTCATTTGCCATAGCTACCAGGCGATCGACTTCATGTTCACTCATAGAAAAACCATACATCGGCAAATGTGTAAAATAAACCCGTCCATCTAATTGATTTGCCTTCCGCCATCCATGAGCTCTACCTGGCGTTCTGAAAACTGCCGATAGCGGCTTTGCCATTCAGAGGGCTCGGTGACCTTGACAGCCTCAACGGCGGTGACCTTGTACTCGGGGCAATTGGTCGCCCAGTCGGAGTTATCGGTGGTCACTACATTGGCGCCGCTGAGCGGGTGGTGGAATGTGGTATAAATCACGCCCGGTTGAACGGCCTCGGTAATTGTCGCGCGGAGTACAGTTTCCCCGGCTCGGCTAGTGACACCCACCCAGTCGCCGTGATTGATACCACGTTCTTCCGCGTCGTGCGGATGTATCTCCAGCACGTCTTCGGCATGCCATTCGCTGTTGGCGGTGCGGCGGGTCTGTGCGCCCACATTGTATTGCGATAAAATGCGTCCAGTCGTTAACAACAGGGGATATTTGCGTGAGGCACGCTCCGTGGTCGGAATATATTCGGTAATCGCAAACTTGCCCAGCGCCCCGACAAAATCAGTTTCGTGCATGATGGGGGTGCCGTCGGGATGATCTACATTACACGGCCATTGTATGCTCCCCAGTTCGTCGAGTTTA